>CALKWS010000094.1 GCA_938004115.1 uncultured Ruaniaceae bacterium | reverse complement strand
ACGACGGCGGTGCGCCCCTTGACGAAATCGGGTTCGGCGACGTGGGCGTACTCCGCGCGGATGTCGGCGGCGTAGCGCCGGTAGCCGGCCGGCTCGCGAGCCAGGACGGCCAGGTCGGCATCGCAGAGAAGCTCCCCGTGGTGATCGCCGGGCTCGGGGGAGTGGGTACGGGTGAGGAGCACCAGCCTGGCGACCTCGTCGATGGTCTCCTGGGTGAGCGCGATTGCGCCGCCGGAGGGGAGGAGGCGGCCCAGTGCGGTTCGAGCCAGTTCTGCGCTGGCCTCCTCATCCACGTCCGGTTCGCCGTTGTAGATGGCGTCGTGGAACCAGGCGGCAAGTGCGACGGGCAGGGGCGGCGGTTCCGGTTGGCACAGCAGGTCCAGGGCGGCGAGCACGTCACGCAGGTGGCGCAGGTCGTGGTAGCGCCGATGCGGTTCGTCCCAGCGGTCGAGCAACTCGGCGCCGAGCGCGGTGAACTGGCCATCGGGTGTGCTGCCGTCGCTCGCGGCGGCCTGGCCACCGGGTGTGGTGTCATTGTCCGCGCCGAACGGGAGCGTTAGCCACGCGGCGGCAAGGGAGCGACGCAGCATCTGGCGGCGATCGCGTGCGGGGATGCGCAGTCCCGAGGCGCGCAGGCGCCGGATCAACTCCCGGCCGCTGACCGGCTGCGCACCGAGGGCCACCAGGTCATCGAAACGCTCGGCCGGCACGTCGTAGTGGTCGCCGTCGAAGGCGCGCGGGTGCAGGCCGGCGCGGGCGGCGAAGTCGTGCAGTTCGGCCAGCGACTCGTCAGAGACCAGATGGGCGAAGGTGGTGCCGTGCGCGGGCCACAGGGGCGGGTCGATGAGGATGGCCACCCCGTCAGCCTATGTGGGTCAGCAGGCTCGGCCGGGATCGTGCCGCGGGTTGGGCTCTGTCAGCGCCGGCGACGCTCAGGACCGGTACCGCGCCCGCTCGTCCGGCGGGAGTTTCTCCGTCGCCAGGCGCAGCGCCGGCCGCGGCATGCCGGCGGCGTGCGTGGACAGGAAGGTGTGCAGTTGCTCGACGTCGCGGGTGCCGGCGTGCTTGAGGAAGATGCCGACGGCGTTGTGCACGGTGGGTTCGGGGTCGGTCGCGAGTGTCGCGGCGATCGCGAAGCCTTCGGCGAGTTCGGCAGGGCTGCCGTGGCCGATGAGGTGCAGGGGAGCGGTGATCGCGGTGCGACGGCGCAGTGGTGCCTCGGCGCGTGCCAGGGTGTGCAGTGGCGTGAGCGGGCGGCCGGCCAGGTAGCCGCCCACCACCCGCGGTGCGGCGCGGTCGACCATGTCCCAGGTGGTGATCCGGTCGTGGCGGTCAAGGTAGACCTCGTACAGCGCCCGGCGCTCGTCGTCATCGAGTCGCCGCCGGGCCTTGAAGTCCAGGATGCAGAACCCCGCCATGCGAGGCTCGTATGCGGAATGGTCCAGCAGGTGGTGGACCGCCGGTAACGGGAGGGCGGTGTGCGCCTTGGCGATGTCGAACAACTCGCGCATCCGCAGGCCGAACGCCGGCTCGTCGGCTGCCAGGCGTTTGCGGACCTTCGGCAACTCTGCCGGATCGGCTCGGGCTTGCAGCAAGGCGACCACAGCCCGGGCTTGCTCACCTGCCAACTCGGGGTCGTCGTCGGCCATCAGTTGACCTATACCCATATGGGAATACTATGTGGGAATGGCTCGGGCCGCTACGACCGCCGACGCATTCAATGCCGTGGGGGATCCCACCCGGCGGGCGATCCTGGATGCACTCGCGGCCCGGGAGCGCTCGGTGGCCGAGTTGGCCGCGGCCCTGGAGGCCCCGCAACCGCAGGTCTCCAAGCATCTGGGGGTGTTGCGCCGCGTGGATCTGGTCACGTGGCGGCGAGCCGGACGGCAGCGGCTGTACCGGATCGATCGTGCGGGTCTTCGGCCGCTGCAGAGTTGGCTGGGGGACCTGACCGAGCAGGTCAATGCGCACTACGACCGGCTCGATGACTACCTGCAACAGATGGGCGCGGACGAGGACGCCGCGCAGACGGAGGAATGACATGGCAACGCGACATGGATCGGCGCGGGTGACGCTGCCCTCGGACACCGAGATCCTTATCACCCGGGACTTCGAGGCCTCACCGGAACGAGTGTGGGCGGCGATGACCACCCCGCACCACCTGCTGCGGTGGTGGGGGCCCGACTGGCACCCGCTGGTGTCGTGCGAGATCGACTTGCGGGAGGGCGGCCGGTGGCGGTTCGTCTCCCGGGGGGTCGACGGCGATGAGTTGGCCTGGCATGGCAGGTACCGGGAGGTGGTGCCCCCGGAGCGCCTGGTGTCCACCGAGGTGTTCGAGGGGAATCCGCAGGCGCCGGTGGTCACCATCACCACCCTGAGCCATGCCGACGGCATCACGACGGTGCGGACGCTGGTGCAGCACACGAGTACGCAGGCGCGGGACAACCACGTGCACTCGGGCATGGAGTCCGGGCTGCAGGGCAGTTACAACCGACTCGACGACGTGCTTGCCACCCCGGAGACGGCCGCGGACCGCTTCCGGCGGGTGGCCGGACGGTTCGGTGACCGGGTGCGGGAAGTGTCGCCGCGGGCCTGGCAGAACCCCGCGCCCTGTGCGGGCTGGACGGCCCGGGACGTGGTGGTGCATCTGGTGGAGTGGGTGCCCTCGGTGATCGGCAGGGCGGGGGTGTCCTTCGAAGGCATGCCGGTGGCGACCGAGGACCCGGTGGGCGCGTGGGAGGAACTGGCACGCCGGCTGCAGGAAGCGTTGGAGGACGAGGAGGTCGCCGGCCGGAGTTTCGACGTGGGCCCGCCGGGGCAGATGCAGGTGGCGCAGGCGATCGACATGCTGGTCACGCCTGACGTGCTGGTCCACACCTGGGATCTGGCTCGAGCGGCGGGCCTGGATGAGCGGATCGATGCCGATCTGGCCGCGCAGGCGCTCGCCGGGATGGAACCGATGGACCAGGCGCTGCGGGACAGCGGTCACTACGGCCCGCGAGTGCCGGTAGCCGCGGAGGCGAGCGTGCAGACCCGGCTGCTGGCGTTCACCGGCCGGCAGGTGTAGCGCCCCAACTGCGCGGCCCGGGCATGCCGATAACCCGGCCGGATCCGGCCGGGTGCGGGGCGGGGTACTCAGGTATGCCAGGTGTGCCAGGTCACGCCGGTGTCGGTGACTGTCGCGGTGAGGTCATGGGTGTGCACGTAGGTGTGGTGTCGCTGGCGCAGCAGTGCCCCGTTGCTTAGGTCCGTTGGTCCACCGTTGGCCCAGAACCGAACA
>CALKWS010000093.1 GCA_938004115.1 uncultured Ruaniaceae bacterium | reverse complement strand
CGCCCGGCGGCGCCGGCGGGGCCGGGTGCCCCTGGTCCCGTAGCCCACCAGGACCCCGCCGCTGCCGCCCGCACCGTTACCGGAGTCCTGCTCACCGCCCTCGCCGTCAGCTGGACCCCCGTCGCCGGTCACCTGGCTCGGCTGGTGCGCTACGTCGTCGTCCGCCTCCGGCCGGGCCGCGCCGGCCGTGCCGTTCCCCGAACCCGCAGCCTCGCCGTCCGGGTCGGTATCGATGACGATGATCGGCTCCCCCACCGGGACGGTCTGGCCCACCTCGGCCAGGACCTCGCTGACCACGCCGGCGTGCGGGGAGGGCAGCTCCACCAGGGACTTGGCGGTCTCGATCTCCACGATCTCCTGGTTCACCGTGACCGTGTCACCGGGGGCGACCTTCCATTCGACGATGTCGGCCTCGGTCAGGCCCTCACCGACGTCGGGCAGGGGGAACTTCACGTACTGGGGCATGTGTGCTCCTGGTCAGTGGGCAAGGGAGGTGTCGATGGCGTGCAGCACCCGGTCGAGGTCGGGCAGGTAGTCCTCCTCGATCGCCGCGACCGGGTAGGGGGTGTGGAACCCGCCCACCCGGAGCACCGGTGCCTGCAGGTGGTAGAAGCACTCCGCGGAGATGCTGGCCGCCAACTCGGCACCCGCGCCGAAGTAGGTGGGCGCTTCGTGGGCGACGACGAGCCGGCCCGTCTTGCGCACACTGGCCGCCACGGTGTCCACGTCCAACGGGGAGACCGAGCGCAGGTCGATCACCTCGGCACTGGTGCCCTCCTCTGCTGCGGCCTGCGCCGCGGCGACGAGGGTGCGCATCGTGGGGCCGTAACCGGCAAGGGTGATGTCCGTACCCTCGCGGACCACCCGGGCTCGTTGGACCGCACCGGCATCGAACCCGGGTGCGCCCTGGGGGGCGGTGGGGCGAGCCGGATCGTTGAGCGGCACCGGACCCTTCTCCCAGTACCTGGCCTTGGGTTCCAGGAAGATCACCGGGTCCGGGCAGGCGATCGCCTCCTGGATCATGGTGTAGGCATCGCCGGCCGTGGCCGGCGTGATCACGCGCAGGCCCGGGGTGTGCGCGAAGAGCGCCTCCGGGGACTCGCTGTGGTGCTCGATCGCGCCGATGCCGCCGCCGTAGGGGATGCGGATGACGACGGGCACGTTCAGCCGGCCGCGGGAGCGGTAGGAGATCTTCGCCAACTGTGTGGTGATCTGGTCGAAGGCGGGGAACACGAAGCCGTCGAACTGGATCTCGCACACCGGCCGGTAGCCGGCCATCGCGAGGCCGATCGCGGTACCGACGATGCCCGATTCGGCCAGCGGGGTGTCCACCACGCGGTCACCGCCGAAGTCATCGAGCAACCCGTCGGTCACCCGGAACACCCCGCCGAGGGTGGCGATGTCCTCGCCCATGAGCATGACGGCGGGGTCGGCCTCCATCGCGTGGCGCAGCCCCAGGTTGATCGCTCGGGCCAGCGGCATCTCCTGGGTCGCCGGGGCGGTGGCCGCGGCCGGCGAGTGCTCCGCCGGGGCGGTGCTGGTGGCGGTCTCGCTCACTGGTCCTCCTCCACGAATCCGGCCTGGTAGGTGTCGAACCATGCACGCTCGCGCTGCACCAGGGAGTGGTCGCTGGCGTACACGTGGTCGAACATGGTCTCCCGCTCCGGCGGCCGCAGTGCCCGGACGTAGGAGCGCACCTGGTCGGCGAGGCGCTCGGCCTCGTGGTCCGCGCCCGTGAAGAACTCCTCCTGGGTGCCTTCGGCGCGCAGGAGGGCGCGCACGCGGTCGATCGGGTCGCGCCGACGCCACCGCTCCTCCTCCTCCCGGCTGCGGTACTTCGTGGGGTCATCGGAGGTGGTGTGGGCGCCCATCCGGTAGGTCACCGCCTCGATCATGGTGGGCCCGCCGCCGCTGCGCGCCCGGCGCAGCGCCTCGGCGGTGGCGGCGTAGCTGGCCAGGACGTCGTTGCCGTCCACGCGCACCGACGGGATCCCGACGCCGGTGGCGCGCTGGGCCAGGGGGACGGTGGACTGGCGGGTGGTGGGCTCGGAGATCGCCCAGTGGTTGTTCTGGCAGAAGAACACCACCGGGGCATTGTTGACGGCGGCGAACACCATGGCCTCGTAGACGTCGCCCTGGGAGGTGGCCCCGTCGCCGAAGTAGGCCACCACGGCCCGGTCCCGGTCGGGTTCGCCGGTGCCCACGTCCCCGTCGCGCTGGATGCCCATGGCATACCCGGTGGCGTGCAGGGTGTGGGAGCCGATCACCAGGGTGTACAGGTGGAAGTTGTGCGCGGCGGGATCCCAGCCGCCGTGGTCCTGCCCGCGGAACAGATGCAGGATCTGGCCCAGGTCCATCCCGCGGGTCAGGGCCACCCCGTGCTCGCGGTAGGAGGGGAACACGTAGTCCCGGCTCGCCAGGGCGCGCCCGGAACCGATCTGAGCCGCTTCCTGGCCGAGGGACGGCGCCCACAGGCCGAGTTCCCCCTGGCGCTGCAACGCGGTGGCCTCCTGGTCGAACCGCCGCACCTTCACCATGTCCTGGTACATCCCCTGCAGGTCGGCCGCGCCCAGGTGCTCGACCCATGGGCTGTAACGCTCGTGGTGCACCACGTCACCGGCGGGCGTGAGCAGCTGGACCGTCTCGAATCCGCCAGCGGGCGGCGGATTCTCCCCGGTGGTGGCGGCCGACCCCGGATCCGACGGCCAACCGGCCTGGGGTGCGGCCGGCGGGCGGGGAGCGGCGTCCTCGTCCCTGACCCCGACCCGCTCGTGCGACGAGATGCTGGCAGCCACGTTTGCTCCTTGCCTAGGCGGCATCGTCTGTACACACACCCCGGGTGTGCCGGGTACGGCGCACATCCGGGGTGTGTGGGGTGTACATCGCACGGTCCGCACGGGTTACGCCGGTGCCACGCGAATGCAACCTACGCCAGCGTAGGCTACGGCCGCGTAAGTTGCATTTGTGCGACGTGACCGAATCTGCCGACGGCCGCTTGTAGGTTCCGGCAGGGCGCGGCTATCGGATCAGCAGCGGCACCTCACGCGCCGGCGTGCACCCATCGCGCCGCGACCGCGAGCGCGATGTCGTTGGCCTCGGGTTCGCCGACGGTGATCCGCACGCCCTCACCCTGGAAGGGGCGTACGGTGACGCCGGCGGCCTCCGCGTCCTCCGCCAGTGCCCGGGCGTGGGCACCGACGTCGAACCAGTAGAAGTTGCCCTGGGCGTCCGGGATCGACCATCCCTGCTCGCGCAGGGCGCTCACCACCCGATCACGCTCGACGATCACCTCGGCCACCCGCTCGCGCATCCGGTCCACCTGGCCCAGCGCGGCGAGGGCCGCGGCCTGCGCGAGCGCGTTGACGGCGAACGGCGTGGAGGCCGCGCGCAGCGTCCGGATCAGGCGGCGCCGGCCGAGGGCATAGCCGACCCGTAACCCGGCGAGGCCGTGCGCCTTGGAGAACGTACGTAGCACCATGAGGTTCTTGTACATATCGAGCAGGTCCGTCGATCGCACGGGATCGGGACTGCGGACGAAGTCCACGTACGCCTCGTCCAACAGCACCAGCACCTGGCGCGGGACGCGCTCCAGGAACGCCACCAGATCGCGGTGGCTCAGCGCCACCGAGGTCGGGTTGTTGGGCGTGCACACCATCACCACCCGCGTGCGCGGCGTGATGGCACGTGCCATCGCGTCCAGGTCATGGGCGCCGTCGGCACTGAGTGGCACCTGCACGCCGGCGGCCCCGGTGACCTGCACGAGGATCGGATAGGCCTCGAACGATCGCCACGGATACACCACCTCGTCACCCGGCTCGCACATCGAACGCAGGATCAACTCGATCAGCGCGACGGAACCGTTCCCCACCAGGACCTGATCCGCGTCGAGACCGTGGTGTTCTGCGAGGGCGCCGGTGAGACGGTCGGCATACATCTGCGGGTACCGGTTGATGTCCTCGGCAGCATCGGCGATCGCCGCGGTGACCGCGGGCAGCAGCGGCCCGGGCAGTTCGTTGGAGGAGAGCTTGAACACCGACGCGTTCGCGCCGCCGGCGCCGGGCACGTAGTGCGGGAGGCCCTCCAGGGCGGACCGGAGGCGGACACTCCTGGAGTTGGATCGCTGGGGCGTGCGCAGATGCTCGGCCATGCCCCACAGCATGCCAGTCCCGGGGCCGCCGATGGGAGCGACCGGGCGATCCCATCGTCCGGATCCCTGCGCCCCGCAGGAGCGCGGTGCAACAATGCGAACATGCGCTTCGTACTGCGACTGATCATCTCCGGGGTGGCCATTTGGGTGGCATCGTTATGGATCGACGGGATCGACATCGATAGTGACGGCACCTGGCAGAACACGCTCTTCGTTCTGGCGGTCATCGCGTTGATCTTCACGATCGTCAACACCTTGGTGAAGCCGCTGGTGAAGATCGTGTCCCTGCCGCTGTACGTGCTCACCCTGGGGTTGTTCTTCCTCGTGGTGAACGCCCTCATGCTGTTGCTCACCAGTTGGCTCAGCGGGTTGGTCGGCGTCGGCCTGGAGGTCGACGGATTCTGGACGGCCGTCCTGGGTGCGCTGGTGATCTCGGCGGTCACGCTGGTGCTGAACCTCATCGTTCCCTCCACCGACCGCCCCCGGCGCTGAGGGTCCGGGTCCGCGTGGGCCCGGCCGTGGCTTCCTACTCGCGTACCCGCTGGGCCTGGATGTAGGTGGAGGTCACCTGCGCCTGGGGGTTGAGCATCGGTGCGCTGGCGGCGAACCAGTTCCGGACGGCGGGGTCGGTGCTCGCATCGGTGAGCCGTGCCGTCTCGACGTAGCCGGGGATGTGGTGGGCCTGGTGTACCCCGCCGATCTGGTGCCAGGGGTTCTGCGCCGTCAGGTTCCGGGTGACCGTGGTGCGGTCCGGGGTGATCGGGTTCGTCCGGTCGTCCACCCCGGCGACCAGGTCGTCCTCGTGCTCCAGGTGCAAGGCGGCGATTCCCGGGGGGATGTCGATGTGCCCCACCGGTGCGCCCACGCTCACGATCGACTCGATCGCGAACTCCGCCCGGACCTCCTCGCGGGCCGCCAGATCGGCGGCCACCAGACCGCCCTGGGAGTGCCCGGCCAGTAGCACCGGCTCCCCGGGCCGCACGCCGGCCGCGCGCATGGCCGCGATCACGGCGGCGCTGGCAGCCGACTCCCGGCGGGAGTAGATCTGCAGGTTCGAGGCCCAGTCGTTGGGCACGTCCCCGCCCCATGGGGCATCGGCGGACTGGGTGCCCGGGATCAGCACCTGCCAGGTCACGCTCCCGTCCGGGGCGATCATCCGGTTCACCTGCACCATGCCCGGTTCCGCCCCGAACATCGGGTACAGGTTCCCCACGTCCTGCACCAGGTGCTCGAGTGTGGTGGCCGCCTCGGTGCGCCGGGCCAGGTTCGTGCGGTCCGCACCGTGTTTGACCCGTGCACCCATCGGCGCCCCGGGCGGTGCCACCTGTCGCACCCTCACCCGGGTGCTCACGCCCCCGGTGGTGACCTGGGTGACGATGTTGGCGAAGGCGTGCACGGTCGATTCCGGCGGGAGCACCCCCATGCCGAGGAAGTTGGTCACCAGCCGTAGCGAATAGCCGGTCTGCGCGGCCGACGGCGTCAGCCGGCGGTGCATGACCGCCTCGGTGAACGCGTACTGCACCCCGGCCCAGATCCCCAGGCCCAGGCGGGCGGGCATGGTGAGCACTTCCCCGACCATGCGCCCCCAGGAGGGACGCTGCGGCGGCGGCAGGCACACCGGAGCAGGAGCCGGCGAGCCGAGTAGCACTCCGAAGGTGAGTGAACTGTGGGCGTCCTGTTCGGCCTGCCGGTAGTCCTGGTAGGCCTGCCGCAGATCCGCGGCGAGACGGTCCAGGTCTGCCGGCAGACCTGCCCGCCGGGACCGTCCCGCCCAGGTTGCCGAGTGCGCCGCTGCGGCACTGACGGGCGCGTGCGCGGCGGTGGCGTCGATCGCCAGGGCCGCGCGCTGGGCGTGATCCAGGGCCCGGGTGATCTCCGCACCGGCGCCCTGGACCCCGCGTGCCGCCTCCAGCAGTTCCATCGGCTCCACCTGCAGGGCCACCCCGTGCACGCCCAACGTCTGCCCGGCGCGTGCGCTCACCGGGTTCCACCGTGCGCCGTCGGGAACCGGGGCGATCACCGCACCACGACCCGTTCCGGCCCCGTCGGCCGCAGGTACCGGAACGTGCGGGACCGGCCGTTCACCGGACGTCCTCCCACTGGGCCCGGACCGTCTCGACCTCCCGCTCGTGGTGCCGGGCGGCTCGTTCCGCCTCCCGAAGATCCTCGGCGAGCGCCACGGCCGCCCAGCGCATCCCGCTGAGCCGGTTCCGATACGTCACCGCAGCCACGCCGCGCCACTGGTCGGCGTCGGCGGCGCTCAGCGCCGCGTGGGCCTGGTCGGCGTGCTGGGCCGCGGTCCGCAACAGCCACGAGGCAGCGGGCACGGGGGCGGGTATCGGCATGTCTCTCCTTGGGGTTCGTCCGGTACGGCCCCGCCTGTCCTCGCGTCCCTGGCAGGGAGTGGGCCCTGCCTCCTCGACGGGGGCGTGGCGTTCACGGTAGGCGCGCTGCCGGCACTACCGGATGAACGTTTCCCCTGGCTGTGGATCCACGGGGCGGATGGGTGCACGGTGGGGAAGAAATCGCCACAATGGGGCCATGACCGACCCCTATACCGTGACCGTGGTGTGCACCGGGAACATCTGTCGCTCCCCCATCGCCGAAGTCCTCCTGCGGGAGGCCTTCGAGGAGGCGGGGATGGAGGACCGGGTCCGAGTGGACTCGGCCGGAACGGGCGAGTGGCATATCGGGTCCGATATGGACCACCGCGCACGCGCCGTGCTGACGAACGCCGGCCACGTCTTCCCCACCCACAGTGCACGGCAGTTCGTCGCCGAGTCGTTCGCCGACTCCGACCTGGTCCTCGCCGCCGACGAGGGCCACTACCGCGAACTCCGCACGTTGGCGCGCACCGACGACCTCGTGGCCAAGGTCCACCTGCTGCTCAGTTTCGACCCGGAGAGCGCGGCGCAGGGCGACCTGAACCTCCCGGACCCGTACTACGGCGACGACCGGGACTTCACCCTCACGTACGAGGCTGTGGCTGCCGCGGTACCCGGCGTGGTGGACTACGTCCGCGGCCAGTTGTCCTGACGGCGGTTCTGCAGGTGACGTGGGTCAAGACACGGTTCCCGGCGCCGGAGGCCGCGCAGTTCGAAGCCGACGGGTTGCGGTGGTTGAGCGCCGTACCCGATGGCGTCCGCACGGCTCAGGTGACGCGGGTGGCGCCCGGCCGGCTGGAACTGGAACTCGTCAGATCGACCTCCCCCACCCCGGAGGCCGCCCGCGGGTTCGGAGCGGCGCTGGCGCGCACGCACGCCGCGGGGGCGGAGTACTTCGGATTCATCCCCGGGCACACGCCCGGGTACATGGGACAGGCGCCGTTGCCGCCGGAGCCCGCCGCCGCTGAACGCCTCGGCTGGGGGGAGTTCTACGCCACCCATCGGGTGCTGCCGTTCCTGCGCACCGCCGTCGATCAGCACCGGATCGGCCCGGCCGGGGCGCGCACCATCGAGCGGGTCGCGCAGCGCCTTATCGACGGCGAGTTGGACCATGACCAGCCCTCGGCGGTCGACGGCGTGGCGCGGCTGCACGGTGACTTGTGGAACGGCAACGTGCTCTGGGATGCCGGCGCCGACAGCGAGGCGGTGCTCATCGATCCGACCGCCCACGGCGGGCACGCCGAAACCGACCTGGCGATGCTGCACCTGTTCGGGCAGCAGCACCTTGCCGAGGTGCTGCGCGGTTACCAGGAGGTATCCGTTCTCGCCGGCGGGTGGCAGGAGCGGATCGACCTGCACCAGATCAACCCGCTGCTGGTGCACACCGTGCTGTTCGGGGGGTCCTACGCCGATGCCGCCGTGGCCGCCGCACGGCCGTACGCGTGAGCCTCCGCGCGCCGTCGTCGATCTCCTAGGGCCCCCGCAACTCGGCGCTGCGGGGCTCCTCCCCGTCCCGGTCGGGCACGTAGCGGGACGGTGGGAAGATGGAGACCATGGACTTCTCCGTGCGCCTGGCTGATACCGACCCGCTGATCGCTCTGGGCCCGCTCGACGGGCGGTACCGGCCGATCACCGCACCGTTGGTGGACCATCTGTCCGAGGCCGCGTTGAACCGTGCCCGGGTGCACGTGGAGGTGGAGTGGCTGATCCACCTGACGAGCATCGGAGCGCTGCCCGGGGCGCCCACGCTCAGCGACGCCGAGGTCGCCTACCTGCGCCGGATCGCCCGGGACTTCGGGCCGGAGCAGATCGCCGAGCTCGCCGAGATCGAGGCCGAGACCCGTCACGACGTCAAGGCGGTGGAGTACTTCCTGAAACGCCGCCTGGCCGCGGCGCCGGACCACCTCGGCGAGACCGTCCTGCCGCAGAGCAGCGAGATCGTGCACATCTTCTGCACCAGCGAGGACATCAACAACCTCGCTTACGGGCTCACGGTGCAGTCGGCGATGAGGCAGGTGTGGTTGCCGGCCGCCCGTGAGGTGATCGAGGACCTGGCGGGGATGGCCCGGCAGTTCGCCGAGGTACCGATGCTGGCGCGCACGCACGGCCAGGCGGCCACGCCGGTGACCATGGGCAAGGAACTGGCCGTGTTGGCCCACCGGCTGCGGCGGCAGCTGGCCCGTATCGAGGCGGCCGAGTACCTGGGGAAGATCAACGGCGCGACCGGCACCTACGGCGCCCACGTGATCTCGGTGCCGGGAACGGACTGGCAGCACGTGGCCCGCACGTTCGTGGAACACCTGGGCCTCACGTGGAACCCGCTCACCACCCAGATCGAGAGCCACGACTGGCAGGCCGAGTTGTACGCCGACGTCGCCCGGTTCAACCGGGTGCTGCACAACCTCGCCACCGACGTGTGGACGTATATCTCCCTGGGCTACTTCACCCAGAGGTTGTCCGCCCAGGGGTCCACCGGATCCTCCACCATGCCGCACAAGGTGAATCCGATCCGGTTCGAGAACGCCGAGGCGAACCTGGAGATCTCCTGTGCGGTGCTGGACAGCCTCGCCGCCACGTTGGTCACCTCCCGGCTGCAGCGCGATCTGACCGACTCCACCACGCAACGCAACATCGGGGTGGGTCTGGGCCACTCCCTGCTCGCCCTGGACAACGTCCGCCGGGGCCTGGCGGGCCTGGACATCTCCGCCGGGACGATGGCCGCGGACCTGGACGCCAACTGGGAGGTGCTCGGCGAGGCGGTACAGTCGGCGATGCGGGCCGCCGCCGTGGCCGGTGCGGAGGGGATGGCCGACCCGTATGAGCGGCTCAAGGACCTCACCCGGGGCCGACGCGTGGACGCCGAGGCGATGCGCGGGTTCATCGCGAACCTGGGGCTTCCGGCTGACGTGGAGGAACGCTTGCTGGCGCTGACCCCGGCGAACTACACGGGGTTGTCGGCGCAACTGGTACAGCATCTGCCCTGATCGCCGCAGGCGGATCAGGACTTGACGGCGACCGGTTCGTCCACCTGCGGCCGGCCGAGCCCCGCCTGCGCCCGCGCGTTGCGGCGCCAGGCCAGTACTGCGGCACCCAGACCTGCCGCCAGCACCCCCAGCACCAGCACGGTGGGTCCGGCCGGAAGTCCGGCGATGGTCACCAGCCGGTCCTCCACGACCACCTCCCGGTAGTCACCGCCGTTGCGGGACCGCTCGAACACGAAGTCGGAGACGATCTGGGTGCCGGGGCTGTGGAAGGTCTGGTCCATCACGGTCAGGTACGGGCCGTCGTCGAGCATCTGCCGCACGGTGGGGTTGGTGACCTCCTCCGCGTCCGGCCTGCCGGCGTACCGCAGGTCCACCTCGGTGCCCGAGGCGGTGCTGTCGGCGCGGGTCATCCGTTGGTCGGCGAAGACGTAGGTGCGGATCTGCTGGGCACCGGTCGCCGCCGCGGACATCCGCATCGGGTACACCACCGCGGAGGATTCGAACGAGATGTCCAGCGGCGGTAGCGTGCCGGTGAGTTGCCCTGCGGAGGTCAGCCGGACGGCCACGTAGTACCAACCCTCGGTGACGTAGGGACTGACGGCGCTGGCCAGCTCGTCGTCCATGACGTACCCGTGGTCGTCCAGCCAGGCGGCCAGGGCGTCGGGTTCGGCGGCATTGAGCACGCTCGCCTCGACCGGACCCAGATCCACCTGCTCCAGCACCTGTACCTCTCCGGAACCGTCGACGGCGCCGGAGAGCGCGTCGTCGCCCCGCGGCCACCAGTGGTACTCCACCTGCACCTCCGGGGCGATCAACTCCTCGAGTTCGTCGAAGACCTCGGGCTCGGCGAGGTCCACGCTCGCCGGGGCGGGAGTGGGAACGAGCAGGCCTGCGTCGCCGGCGCCGGACAGAGCCGACAGGGACATCACGATACGTTCGGTCCGCCCGTCCCAACTGATCGCCGCGGCCTCCTGCTGAACCCTGACGTGGGAGTCGCCGTCCGTGACGAAACCACCGCAGCCGCATGCCTGCGCCGGAGGCGGCACGACGATCACCGCGAGCGCCACCAGCAGGGCCGTCACGGCCAGCGCGAGCGCGCGACGGACGGGTGCCAGGGCCTGGGGCATGCAGGCAACGCTATGCCGTCGCCAGGCCCCGGGACCGGGCTCGAGACCCGATTGATATGCCCAACGGGCGATCGTGACCAATCCGTTGCCGACCGCGTGAGCGACATCACGCGTGATACCCTGTGGGGGTATGCACATCGAGTGCCGAAGGGACAACCGACGATGAGCACCAACGCGGCCGTGGAGACGGTCACCTCCACCGGCGCCGGGACTGCCGACGAGGGGCCCGCCACGACACCGCCACATCCGGACGGCCCGCACGGGTACACCGCGGACAAGGACGCCTACCTCAAGCGGCTACGCCGGGTGGAGGGCCAGGTGCGCGGCATCGCCCGGATGGTGGAGTCGGACACCTACTGCATCGACGTGCTGACGCAGATCTCCGCGGTGACCAAGGCGTTGCAGGCCGTCGGTCTGGGACTGCTGGAGGACCACCTGGATCACTGCGTCGTGGACGCCGCCAGGTCCTCACCGGAAGAGGGCCGGGCCAAGGTGGCCGAGGCGACCGCCGCCATCACCCGCCTGGTTCGCTCCTGACGCCGGCGGGTTCCTGACTATCGGCGTCGTGCCCGCTACCGGCACGTTCGCACGCCCCC
>CALKWS010000092.1 GCA_938004115.1 uncultured Ruaniaceae bacterium | reverse complement strand
CCGGCCAGCAACAGGGTGCTCAGCGCGCCGGCGAAGAGCCAGATGATGGTTCGTCGTCCCATGATTTCCTCCGCCCATCTGCTGGGCCGCCGTGGTCCCGGCGACCATCGGCTGGCACTAGGGATACGGGTCGCGGGACGTGCGAGATTCCCTTGCGGGTGAATCTCCGGTTCGGGCAATCGATTCGGCCGCCGGCGCCGTAATCTGGGGTATGGCAGAGGTGTCCCGCGCCGACCGGGCCGATGACGCGGCGCTGCTCGCGGGCCTGGCGCTGGACGACCCCGCGGTGTCGGCGGCGTTCGTGCGCCGGTTCCAGGGGGCGGTGTTCGGGTTGGCCGTGAGCATCACCCACGATGCGGCCCTCGCCCAGGACGTGGCCCAGGAGGTGTTCGTGCGGGTCTGGCACGCCGCGGGCAGCTACGACGTGCGCCGCGCCTCGGTCCTCACCTGGATCCTCACCATCACGCGCAACGCGGCCATCGACGCGATCCGCGCCCGGCGGGCCGAACCGACCGACGACGCCGTGCTGGACCGGCTGCTGCACGAGACCCTGGGTGCCTCCACCAGCCATGAGGAGACCACGGTGCACCGGCTGCAGACCGAACAGGCGCTGCGGGCCCTGCACGCCCTTTCCCCCGAGCAGGCCCGCGCGGTGGTGCTCGCGGTGGTCGGCGGGTGTACCGCCGCGGAGGTGGGACGGCGGGAGCAGATCCCGCTGGGCACCGCCAAGACCAGGATCCGCACCGGGCTGCGCCGGTTGCGGGAGACCATGGCGGCCGACCATGACTGACCCCCGCCGCCCCGATGGCTCCCGCCGCCCCGATGGCCCTCGTCACCCCGATGAGGACCAGTTGCTGGATCTGGCGCTGGGTCATGCCCCCACGCCCGAACGTGACCGGACCACCGCCCACCTGGCGGCCTGTGTGCCGTGCCGCCGCGCATACGCCGACCTGGCCGATTCGATCCAGTTGGTGTTGCCAGTGGCGCCGCGGATCGCCCCGCCGCCGGGGTTCGACGCCGATGTGCTCGCGGCGCTGGCGGGCGGCGGCTCACCAACTCATGGCAGCGTCCCGTCGGCCGGCCCGGGGACGCGCGCGGAGCCCGTGGCGGCTGCCGGCGGTGACGGTCCGTCGGTGGCTTCGCCGGTGCCGATCAGCGGACGACGGCGGACGGT
Organism: uncultured Ruaniaceae bacterium; assembly: GCA_938004115.1. Lineage (GTDB taxonomy): Bacteria > Actinomycetota > Actinomycetes > Actinomycetales > Beutenbergiaceae > CALKWS01. Next base: position 10,727 of record CALKWS010000092.1, on the reverse strand, counting down.
CAGGCTGGCGGTGGCGGCCGGCCTGGTGGGACTGGCGGTGGGCGCCGGGGTGATGGCCGGACTGGCGGACCGGGACGAACCGGCCCCGATCTCCGCGGACCAGGACGGCATCCCGCTGGTGGACGCCGGTGGGGCTGCGGTCGGCTCGGTCGCCCACGGCCGCGACGACGACGGCCCGGTGCTGATCGTGCGGATCGACGACGGCCCGGCCGGCTATGAGTACACCTGCCGGCTCGTGCTTCCCGATGGCAGTACCCGAGACGTGGGGCAGTGGCGGCTCGACGGCGAGGATCCCGCGCGGTGGGTGGTGCCCGTGCCCGACGGCGGGGTGGAGGCGGTGGAGATGGTCTCCGGGGACGGCACGGTCTGGTCCACCGCCGAGTTCTGACCCGGAACGGGCTCGATCTGCTCGGGCCGGCGGAGCGCAATCCCTGACGGCCACGGAGCGCAATCCCTGACGGCCGCCGGGCCGTATCCCCGGTATGGAGACAGCGGAAGCGGCGATGACGCCGCATCAGGAATCCCACCCGGCCGCCGCGGGACGCCCACGTGAGACAACGGGTGCCGCGTGGCGTCGAGCGGCGACGCTCCTTGCGGGGCTGCTGCTCGCCGTGCTCGCCGGGTGCGGGTCAGGCGACGCCCAGCCCGCGGATGAGCCGCAGCAGGAGGGCGACGCGACGGGCGAGGTCATCGTCATCTCCGAGTTCACCTATCAGGTGCCCGCCACCGTCCCGGCGGGTGCGCAGATCACGGTCCGCAACGAGGACGGCGTCGGTCACACCGTGACCTCCGATGAGTCGGGGATTTTCGTCGTCGCGATAGCGCCGGGAGAGGAGGCGGTGCTCACCGTGCCGGACGAGCCGGGGGAGTATCCCTTCCACTGCACCCCGCACCCCACGATGACGGCCACTCTGGTGGTGGAGTAGCCCGTGACGCAGGAGCACCGACGGGCGCAGCAGCACCGACGGGCGCAGGAGTCGCCGGGGCGCGTACGCGCCGGCCGGCGCGGTGGGGAACTCGCGGTCCGGGTGCTGGTCGCGGCTGCACTTGCGGTGGACGCCTACGTGCACCTCGACCTGGCCCCTGCCATGCAACTGGCCGCCCCGGGCGGGGTGGGCGGCGGCACGCTGTTCCGGATCCAGGCCGGTGCCGCCGTCGTGGCCGCGTTGTTCCTGCTCGTGACCGGCTCACGGCTCGGATACGCGCTCGCCGCCCTGGTGGCACTGTCGGCGCTGGTACCGGTGCTGCTCTACTCGCTGGTGAACGTGCCCGCACTGGGCCCGATCCCGTCGCTGTACGACCCCACCTGGTACCCGGCGAAGGTCGCCTCCGTGGTGGCCGAGACGGTCGCCGTGGTGCTCGCCGTGCTCGGCATGGCGTGGACGGGAAGGGGCCGCCCGGCGCGCTTGCGCGACGCGTGAGGGCGGTCAGGAGTAGGAGTAGACCTCCTGGCCCTTGATGAACACCCGCAGCGCGCGTTGCATGACGTCGAGCGGGTCCCCGCTCCACAGCACGATGTCGCCGTACTTGCCCTTCGTCAGCGAGCCGACCTTGTCCTCGATGCCCATCACCTTGGCCGGGTTGAGGGTGATCGCGCGCAGCGCGGTGTCCCGGTCCAGGCCCTCCTTGACCGCCAGGGTGGCCTGGTGGACCAGGAAGTTGATCGGGACCACCGGGTGGTCGGTGATGATGGAGATCTCCACACCGGCCTGCGCGAGCTTCCCGGGGTTGGCCAGGTCGCGGTTGCGCAGTTCGACCTTCGAGCGGGCGGTGAACAGCGGGCCGATCAGCACCGGAACGCCCCGGTCGGCGATCTGCTTGGCCACCAGGTGCGCCTCGGTGCCGTGGTCCAGGACCAGTTCGTACCCGAACTCCTCGGCTACTCGCAGTGCCGTGGCGATGTCGTCGGCGCGGTGGGCGTGCTGGCGCCACGGCATCTGTCCGTCCAGCACCGCCGCCACCGCCTCGTGGGTGAGGTTGCGGCCGTCGAAGTCCTTCTTGTCCTTCGTCGCCGCATCGCGTTTGGCGATGTAGTTCTGCGCGTCCACGAACGCCTGGCGCAGGACCGCGGCGGTACCGAGCCGGGTGGAGGGCATGGTCTTCTTGTCCCCGTAGACCCGCTTGGGATTCTCACCCAGGGCCGATTTCATGCCGGCGGGGGAGCGGAGCACCATCTCATCGACCACGTTCCCGTGGGTGTGCAGCGCCACGCACAGGCCGCCGACGACGTTGCCGGACCCGGGGTTGACGCACACCGCGGTCACGCCGCCGGCCAGGGCGTCGGCGAACCCGGTCTCGGCGGGGTTGATGGCATCCAGCGCCCGCACCTGCGCGGTGACCGGGTTGGTCATCTCGTTCACGTCACTGCCGGCCCAACCCTCGGCCTCCTCGTGCGTGCCCAGGTGGGTGTGGGCGTCCACGAACCCCGGCAGCACCCACTGCCCGGTGGCATCGACCACCTCGGCGCCGCGTGGCACCTTCACCTTCGGCCCGAGCGCCGTGATCACGCCGTCGGTCACCACCACGGTGCCGTCGAACGGTTCGGCGTCGATCGGAAGGACATGTCCACCGGTGAAAGCAATCGTCGTCATGCTCTCACTGTGCCACGACTCCGGGTCCGGCCCGGACGTCTACGGCACGCCCGCCGTCGGGCACGCGGATCATGCGCATCGCTCGCTGCGGACATGTGCGGCGCTCGTTGCGGACGTGCGCGGCGCTCGTTACGGACGTGAGCACGCCCACACTCCGCCGAGAGAGGAATGGGGTTGCCTTCCGATGGCGTGAGTAGGCCAGACTGCGGGGGCAGGATCTACCTGCCCGACCTGTATCGACCGCCCATTCCCAGGAGGCAGGGTGACCACTGCGCAACGGCACGGACCGGACCAGCGCGTGCCCGCACTGGGCGAGGGGCAGATGCCGTTCGGCCGCCTGGCCGCGGCGATCTTCGCGCTCTCGATGGGCGGCTTCGCGATCGGCGTGACCGAGTTCAGCATCATGGGCCTGCTCCAGGAAGCCGTCGCCGACCTGGACGTCACCATCCCGCAGGGCGGGCACCTGATCAGCGCCTATGCCCTGGGCGTGGTGGTGGGCGGGCCGGTGCTGGCCATCACGTCCGCCAAGCGCGAGCGGCGGGGGCTGGCCCTGATGCTGCTGGGCCTGTTCGGCGTCGGGCACCTGCTGAGTTTCCTCGCCCCGAACTACGAGACGATGCTGGCCGCCCGCTTCATCTCCGGGCTGCCGCACGGGGCGTTCTTCGGGGTCGCTGCGCTGATGGCCGCTCAGATGGCCGGTCCGCTACGGCGGGCCAAGGCGATCTCGGCGGTGCTGTCCGGGCTGGCGGTGGCGAACGTGCTCGGTGTGCCGCTGGTGACCGCCGCCGGGCAGCAGTTCGGCTGGCGGTGGATGTTCGCCATCGTGCTGGCATTGACCGTGGTGACGATGGTCGCGGTGCGCGCCTTCGCACCGCCGCAGGCGCCGGCGGCCGGCGCCTCGATGAGGCGGGAGTTCAAGGGCCTGGGCTCCAAACCGCTGTGGGTGGCGGTGGCGATGTCGGTGATCGGTTTCTCCGGCATGTTCGCGCTGTACTCCTACATCTCCCCGGTGATGACCGACGTGGCCGGGCTGCGCGTGGAGATGCTGCCGCTGGTGGTGGGCCTGTACGGCGTAGGGATGGTGGTAGGCAACGCCCTCGGCGGGTGGGCGGCGGACAAGTCGGTGATGGCCACGATCGTGGTGGCGATGGGGTTGTCGTCGGTGTTCCTGTTCGCCTTCAGCGCCACCGCCGGTTCGGTAGCCATGGCGCTGGTGAGCATGTTCCTGGTGGCGGTGACCGGCTCCATGCTCAGCCCCTCGGTGCAGACGCACATGATCGATGCCGCACCGCAGGCACCGAGCATCGGCGCCACGATCCACCACTCGGCGTTCAACGCGGCCAACGCCCTGGGTGCGGTGCTGGGAGCACAGGTGCTGACCTGGGGCTTCGGACTGCGCGCCCCGAGTTTCGTCGGGGCGATCGGTGCCGCGGTCGGGGTGCTGATCGCCCTGTACGCCTGGAAGCTGAAGCGCGAGCAGCCACCCGCCGACAACTGATTGGCGCGACGTCACGCCCGCCCGCGACGCTGACCGCCCGCGCTTCCGCGGAAGCGCCGCTGCCGGCCAGGCACTGGTAGCCGGGGCAGGTCGTGGCACTGGTCGCCGGTGCTGGCCGGGGGGTGATGGCCGCTTCCGCGGAAGCGCCCGACGGCGGCGCGGCACATGGCGCCTGCCGACGCTCAGTCCGGCGGGATGTTGTGGTTGCGGCGCAGCAGGTTGCCCGGGTCGTAACGGCGTTTGAGCGCTACCAGGCGCGCGAGGGTCGGCGGGTCGTAGACCGCTTCGGCGGCGGCCCGGGGGCCGCGATGATCGCGGGAGGTGAAGTTGACGTAGCGCCCGCTGGTCACGAAGGGCGCAACGTCGGCGGCGAAGTCCCGCACGAATGCCGTGCGTGCCGCGTCGTCACCCGCGTCCTTCCAGAAACCGTAGATGTTGAGCCAGAAGCGTGCGGTGCGGGCCGGGAACGGGGTGTCGCCGGCTGGGACGCGGGCGAACGCACCGCCCATGTGGTGGATGTCGAAGGCGGTGCCCTGCCAGGTCTGTTCGGTACCGCGGCGCTCCAGGACGTCGATGACCGCGTCGTCGAGGCGGTCGAAGGACGCGTTCTTCCAGTAGCCGCGCACGCCGTGGGGAAAGATGAAATCGACCGCGGACTGCCACTCGGTCCACTGGAGCGGGCCGCTGTCCTCCTCATCGGGCGGAGCGGCGGCCCGAAGATCGGCCACGAGGCGCTCGCCCTCGGTCATGTCGCTACCGGCCCACGCCGCGGCGACGAGCAGCACCGGCTCGGAGCCGATCTGCAACTCCGGGGGCGGGGTGAGCCCCGTGATGATCGACTGCATCTGGTCCGGAAGGTCCCGCGTCCACTCCTCCCACGCGGCCAGTGCGGCTCGCCATCGCGGCGCGCGGTAGATGAGGTTCGTCCCGTAGACCTGCGGACCCAACCGGTGGGCGCGGAAGGTGAACGATTCCACCACGCCGAAGTTTCCGCCGCCGCCGCGCAGGCCCCACAGCAGGTCGGGATCCTCACTCGCGTAGACCTGTGAGCCGCCGACGGTGACGACGCGAGCATCGAGGAGGTTGTCCGCTGTCAGCCCGTGCGCCCGGGTGAGCCAGCCGAGCCCGCCGCCGAGGGCCAGACCACCGACGCCGGTGCGGGAGATGACGCCGAGTGGTACCGCCAGGCCGAACGGCGCGGTCGCCCGGTCCACGTCGCCGAGCACGGCGCCGCCGCCCACCCGGACGATCGCCTCATCCGCCAGCACCTGAACAGTGTTGAGCAGGCTCAGGTCGATGACCACGCCGTCGGGCACGGTGCCGTTGCCGGCTACGTTGTGGCCGCCGCCGCGGACCGCGACCGGCAGGCCGCGGGAGCGTGCGAAGTCGAGGGCCGCGGCGATGTCGCCGGCGCTCGTGACGCGCACCAGCAGCGCCGGGTAGGCATCGACCATGGCGTTCCAGATGGGCCGGTGCTGCTCGTAACCGGGATCCCCGCGGGCGAGGATGCTGCCGCCCATCTGGTTGCGAAGTGTCTCGATGTCCTGCACGGACACGGTGGCCGCGGACATTCCGCCTCGTCTCCTGCGGGAGTCGAGGGAGTCGGCGCCCGCACCTCGTGCCGGTTCCGACCAGCGGCCGAGAGGTCGTGGGCCGGTGCGGTGGGTGCCATTTTCCGCCTGTCCCGATGCCTCGGTCAAGGTCTGCGGTGCATGAACCGACGGCGCAGAAAACCTCAGCGCAGGTGCATCCGAACCGGGACCGGCGCCAGGAAGTACCGGTGCACACGCACCCGCAGGGCCGCACCGGTGTTCGCCGACACCACCGAACCGGGCGCCGAGTTATCCGTCCTGCACGCACTGCCCGGTCGCGCTCACCCGCCCGGGCCGGTGATGGCCCGGTGCAACTGGTCGAGCGCTTCGGCGGTAACGGCGTGGAGGATCTCCTGAGGGTCGCCGTCGAAGCGGTGCTCGGTGCAGGTGGTGCCCTCCCGGGTGTGCACGCCGATGAACACCGTCCCCACCGGCTGTCCCTCCTGCTCGTCGGGTCCGCCCACCCCGGTTGTGCCCACGGCGACGTCGGCCGCCAACAGCCGGGCTGCGCCGTCGGCCATCGAGGTGGCGCATTGACGGGAGATCACCGGCCCGGGCGGCACGTCCAGGCCGCGCTGCTTGGCATCGACGGTGTAGGCCACCACGCCGCCGGTGAACCAGTCGGCGGACTGCGGCGCGGCTCCGAGGTGGACCGCGACCAACCCGCTGGTCAGCGACTCAGCGGTGGCCACCAGCAGGCCCCGGCCCAGGGCGGCCTCGCCCACCAGGGCGGCGCGGTCGGCGAGGTCGCTATCCAGCTGGGGTGAGGTTGGCATGGTCGCATCCTGACAGCCCCGCCGGCGCGGAGCAGCTGGACGGCGGGCAGGCCTGGTGGGCCCCACGCAGACCGGCTCAGGCGACCTGTGGTGCCGTGGCACGCCGGTACAACACGCCTTGGTAGGCGATGACCGCCGCGCAGTACAGCGAGATCACCGGGGCGGCGAGTGGGATACCCACCCGGAAGATCACGAAGATCGTCTCGAACAGGAACGCCCCGAGGAACTCCACCCCCTGCATGTCCCACAGGCCCTCGGTGAGGTACCACTCCCGCGGCGGCACCGACAGCAGGTCCAGCGGCCACAGCGACAGGGAGAACACCAGGAACATGAGTAGCACCCCGCCGTGGGCGAGGAGGGAGCGCCGGTAGCGCTGGGCCTTGGAGTCGTCGTCGGAGAAGATCTCCGAACCAGAGTCCGCCTCGGCGTCCGGACCCGTGCCGGTCGAGGCGAAGTACTGCGGGCCGCCGAGCCGGGACCCGTGCAGGTGGCGCCACCCGGAGTCCTGGAAGAGGCTGACGTAGTCATCGAAGTCCGACTGGGGCATCTGGGGCTGGTAGTCCACCCGCACCACGGCCGCCCCGGGCATGGCGGATTCGAACCGGTACCGCAGCCCGGCTTTGGTCAGCAGCCAACCCTCGGCGGCCATCCGGTTCAGCCAGGCTTCTTCCTTGTCGAAGTTCCGGAAGAACTTCAGTTTGCTCGTCGTGGTCACCGTTCCGCTCCTTGCGCCTGCTCGTAGGCCTCGATCATGTGCGCCATGCGCCGGGCGTCCTGCGCCAGTACGTCGGCTCCGCCGTCGGTGATCCGGTACACCTTTCGGCGCGGGTCATCGCTGGGCACCCGCGCGATCAGGCGCTGTTTGACCAGGTTGTCCAGGGCGCCGTAGAGCGTGCCCGGGGCGAGCCGTACCTGCCCCATGCTCAACTCCTCGACGCGGGACATGATCAGGTACCCGTGGGCGGGCTGCAGGAGCGCCAGCAGGATGTAGTAGACCGTCTCGGTCAGCGGCAACCGCGGACTCCTCGCCATCACCCCTCCTCGTCTGTCGCCGTCGGGCCTTGCGATCTGCCCGCTCTTTACTCAGCGTGACTGTATAGCAGCCCGATATATCGTGCAACTGAATAGTGCGCCGGTTTCGCTGGGGATGGCGCGACGGCGATGTCGGCCCGGCGATCATTGTCCGGCGGGACCGGGGTGGTGCTGACGGCGGTGGCGGCACAAGCCGGGCCGGCCCCGGGGGAGACGGGACCGGCCCAGTGGCTCAGGTGTGCTCAGGTGTGCTCAGGGGCGTTCGGCCAGCACCACCTCGCCGGCGGTGGCGTCGAAGGTGTACACCCGCTCGGCACCGGCGGTGCTGGACACGCCCTGGTTGACGCCTGCAGCGGTGATGTCGGTGCGGATCTCGTACTCTCCGGGCGGGAGTTCGAATCGCACCGAGGCGGCGGTGGAGGAGACGTCGATGGCCGAGGGGAGGTCCGCGGCCTCGAAGCGCAGTTCCCCGGCCGTGATGTCCACGCGCACCGGTCCGGTGGTGGCGAAGTCCTGCGCCCGCACCGAGGCAGCGGTGCTGTCCATCTGAACCGACTCCGCCGCCCCGCTGAGCAGCAACTGGCCCGCGGTGGTGTCGACGTCGAGCGCGCCGTACTCCCCGTGTGCCTGCACGTCGCCGGCGGTGGTGTTCAGTGATAGGTCGGCCCCGGTGAGGCCCCGGGGCAGCGTGAGGGTCAACTCGCTGCTGCGGGAGCCGAAGCCGATCGAGGGGCCGAAGAACCAGAAGCCGCGCCGCTGGTCGACGTCGACGCGCAGTTCACCGCCGCGGACGTCGTACCGCAGGGCCTGGTCATCGCGGGCCTGGTCGAAGTCGATCCGAGGGTGCGGCACGTCGCCGTACTGGACGATCACGTCGGTTGCGGCGGTATCCAGCGCGATGCTGTCCACCGGTTCGGTCACCTCGTGGATGCCGCTGTGGTCCTCGTATCCGGCGAGTTGCACGATCCGCATGCCGGCGTTGACGAGCAGGCCGATCAGCAGGACCGAACCGATGAGTAGCAGGATCCCGCGCAGCGCGCCGTTCGGGCGGGCCGGGCCGGGCGCCTGCGCGGGCGGCGGCGGGTAAGTGGTGGTGGTCATGGGGTGTCCTTCGGTGAGATCTGGGCCGTACTGGATCGGGCGGAAGTCGTGCGATGTGCGCCGGTTCCGCAGAGTTCGTTCACGTCGTCGTCCCGCCGTTCTCGTGCTGCAGGTATCGCAGCACCGCCAGCACCCGGCGGTTGCCGGTCTGCTCGGTGGACAGGTTCAACTTGGTGAAGATCGAGGAGATGTGTTTCTCCACGGCGCCGTCGGTGATGTGTAGCTTCTCGGCGATGGTGCGGTTGGCGTCGCCGGCTGCCATCGCCGCCAGCACCTCCCGTTCGCGCACCGTGAGCGAGGCCAGTTCGTTCACCCGACGGGAGCGCACCAGGATCTGGGCGACCACTTCTGGGTCGAGGGCGGTCCCACCGGCGCCGACCGTGGTGACGGCGGTGAGGAAGTCCTCCACGTCGGCCACCCGGTCCTTGAGCAGGTAGCCCAGGCCGGCGGTGTCGTGGGCGATGAGCTCGGCCGCGTAGCGCTCCTCCACGTACTGGGAGAGCACCAGCACGCAGGTGTCGGGATTCTGGGAGCGGATCAGCACCGCCGCCCGGATGCCCTCGTCGGAGAACGTGGGTGGCATCCGGACGTCCACCACCGCCAGATCCGGTTCGTGGGTGTCCACCGCGCGCAGCAACTCGTTGGCGGTGGACACCCCCGCGACCACCTCATGGCCGGCGTCGGTGAGCAGCCGCTCCAGGCCGGCGCGGAGCAACACCGAGTCCTCGGCGATCACGATACGCATGGCACCTCCACCACGATCTCGGTCGGCCCACCGGCCGGGGAATTGAGGGCGAACGATCCGCCCGCGGCGCGCACCCGGTCCTGGATGCCGCTGAGGCCGCCTCCGGGTGTGATGACGGCGGAGCCGCGGCCGTCGTCCCAGACCCGGGCGACGACGCGGTCCGGGTACCGCTCGATCAGGACGTGGGCCCGGCCGGCGCCGGCGTGCTTGGCGACGTTCGTCAGGGCCTCGGCGACCACGAAGTACAAGACCGCCTCGGTCTCCCCGTCCAGACGGCCGGGCAGGTTCACCTGCAGGTGCACCGGCACGGGGCTGCGGGAGGCCACGGCGGACAGCGCCGCATCCAGGCCCCGGTCGGCGAGCACCGCGGGGTGCATGCCGCGGGCCAACTGACGCAGTTCGGTGATGGACTCCTTGATCTCCTGGTGGGCGTCGTCGAGCAACTCCCGGGCGGCGTCGGGGTCCTGATCGAAGCGGGCGCGGGCCATGCCCAGGGTCATCGCCGTGGAGACCAGGCGAGGTTGGACCCCATCGTGCAGGTCACGTTCGAACCGGCGTCGCTCGGTCTCGGCGGCGTCCACGGCACCCTTACGGGCCTCGGCGAGTTGATCCACCCGGCCGGCCAGTTGTTCGGACCTGGGCACCCCGAGCAGAGCCTCGCTCTGCACCCGGTCCAGGCGGCCGGCGTAGATGATGTACAGGACGGTCACCAGCAGCGTGACCAGACCCGCGAGGATCGGGACCGCCGGCGAGGTGGGGCCGGCGGCGGCGGTCATGGTGAACCACTCGGTCAGGCCGGTGCCGGCGGCGATGATGAACAACAGGCCCGCGCCGAGCACCATGGTGACCAGGTGGTGGGCCAGGGCCCGCCAGGTGACCGGGTCGGTCAGGTCCACCAGGCCCTGGGCGAAGGGGCGCAGCCAGTCGGTGCGGGTGGTGCGTTTGCGCACCGGGGGCTCGATGGCCACGTTGTGCAGGGCCATCGCCCGGTGGCGTTCGATGTACCCCGAGAGCCGGGTGAGCGCGCCGGTGCCGAGCAGCACCAGGACGCCCACGCCGGCGAGCAGGATCAGAGGGATGCCGGTGGCCATCAGGGTGATGTACAGCGTCACCCAGAAGGTCCCGATGATGAAATCCAGCAGCAGGTCGACTGCCCTGGACCAGAAGGTGATGAGTTTGGATGTCACGGCGTTCACGCTACGGGGCCTAAGGGTCCGGAACCACGGTGCTGACAGGTCAATTCAACCGGGGGTTTTCCCTACCATCGCGCGCTGTGGGCCCCCGTTGGGGCTTACGTGCCCCCGCCGGGGCAGGGTCCTGGTCCGGCTGGGTGCCTGGTCCAGGGGGCGGTTGGTCGGTGTTTGTGGCGTGGAGGGCCGATCGATGTCCCCT
>CALKWS010000091.1 GCA_938004115.1 uncultured Ruaniaceae bacterium | reverse complement strand
GGGGCAGGACGATGGGCCAGTAGGCGGGGACCGGCAGCCACCCGGCGGCAAGTGATGGCAACGGGTTGCCAGCCCCGTCGCGGCCCACCACGATGGCAGGCATGACTGCGCCTGTACTCGACCTGCATCCCGACCGGTTGTTCCCTCCCGATCCGGGTGTGCGCCGACTCGCCCGCGAGTTGTACGAAGCAGTGGAGAAACTGCCGATCATCTCCCCCCACGGGCACGTCCCGCCGCAGTGGCTCAGCGAGAACACCCCGTTCACCGATCCCACCTCGCTGTTGATCACCCCCGATCACTACATCAACCGGCTGATGCACGCCCGCGGGGTGTCGTTGTCCGACCTCGGGGTGGGCCGCGGCCCGCTGTCCGAGGCGGAAGCCCGGCAAGCCTTCCGCATCTTCTGCGAGCACTGGCCCGCCTACCGGGGCACACCGGTGCGTTACTGGCTGGAGGAGGAACTGGCCGGCATCTTCGGGGTGCGGCAGCGGCCCAGCGCCCAGACGGCGGACGCGATCTATGACCAGATTGCCGCCAAACTGGCCACCGAGGAGTTCCGCCCCCGCGCGTTGTTCGACTCCTTCAACATCTCCGTCCTCGCCACCACCGACGACCCGTGCGATGACCTCAGCGCGCACCGGGCGCTCGCACAGGACCCCACGTTCACCGGCCGGGTGATCCCCACCTTCCGGCCCGACAAGTACCTGGACCCGGGCCTGCCGGAGTGGAACGCCAGCGTGGACAACCTGGCCGAGGTCAGCGGCATCGACACCGGCGACTACGCCGGCTATATCGCCGCACTGGAGAACAGGCGCGCCTACTTCAAGGAGCACGGAGCCGTCTCCTCCGACCACGGGCACCTCGACGCGGGCACCGCCGTCCTGCCCGCGGCCGAGGTGGAGCGGATCTACACCGCTGCCCGCAGCGGGTCGGTCAGCGCGGAGGACGCCCGTGCCTTCCGTTGGCACATGACCTCCGAGATGGCCCGGATGGCCTGCGACGACGGCCTGGTGATGACGCTGCACCCGGGCGTGCGACGCAACCACCACACCCCGACGTTCAACACCTACGGCCCGGACGTGGGCTGCGACATCCCGCTGGCGATGGAGTTCACCGACTCGCTGCGGCCGCTGCTCGAGGCCTACGGCACGCACCCCAACCTCAACCTGGTGCTGTTCACGATCGATGAGACCGTCTACTCACGCGAACTGGCACCGCTGGCCGGGTTCTACCCCTCGGTCTACATCGGGGTGCCGTGGTGGTTCATCGACGCCCCCGAGGCCATCCGCAGGTTCCGCAGCGCGGTGACCGAGACCGCGGGCTTCTCCCGGATCTCCGGCTTCATCGATGACACCAGGGCGTTCTGCTCCATCCCCGCCCGGCACGACATGTCCCGGAGACTGGACGCGGGGTACCTGGCGCAACTGGTGGCCGAGCACCGCCTGGGCCTGGACGAGGCACACGAGGCCATCACCGAGATGGTGGTCGACAACCCGACGAGGATCTTCAAACTATGACCAGCCAGAATCCGCGTTTGACCCGCGCGCTGATCGACGCCGCCAGCGCACCGGTGCGAATCGTGCACCTGGGCCTGGGCAACTTCCACCGCGCCCACCAGGCCTGGCACACCCACCGCGCCCCGGACGCCGGGGACTGGGGGATCGCCGCGTTCACCGGCCGCCGGCCGGACATGGCCCGGGCACTTGCGCCCCAGGACGGCTTGTACACCCTGATCACCCGGGACTCCGGCGGCGACTCCTTCGAGGTGATCACCTCCATCGTGGCCGTACACGCCGCCGACGAGCACCAGGCCTTCCTCGGATACCTCGCCCGGCCGGAGGTGGCGATCGTGACCATGACCGTCACCGAGCACGGCTACCTGCGCGACACCGACGGGGGGCTGGACCTGGACCGGGAGGAGGTCGTCGCCGACATCGCCGCACTGCAGGCCGATGCGCAGGTGCGGACCCTGCCGGGCCGGTTGCTCGCCGGGCTGCGCGCCCGGCAGGCCTCCGGCGGCGGACCGATCACGATCCTGTCGTGTGACAACCTGCCCGACAACGGCGCGGTGACCCGCCGGATCGTCACCGACCTTGCCCGCGTCGCCGCACCGGAATCGCTGGAATGGATCGAGACGAACGTCGATTTCGCGACCTCGATGGTGGACCGGATCACCCCGGCCACCACCGAGGACGACGTGAGCACCGTGGCCGCCGAGCAGGGGTACGACGACGTCAGCCCGGTACCGACCGAACCCTTCAGCGAGTGGGTCATCGCCGGGCAGTTCCCGGCCGGGCGGCCGGCGTGGGAGGAGGCGGGGGTGAAACTGGTCGACGACGTGGCCCCGCACGAGCGCCGCAAGTTGTGGCTGCTCAACGGCTCCCACTCGATGCTCGCCTACACCGCCCCGCTGCTGGGCCACACCACTATCGACGAGGCGATCGCCGACCCCAGGTGCCATGAGTGGGTGACCACGTTCTGGGACGAGGCCCAGGCGCACCTGAACCTGGGCTCGGCAGAGGTGAACCAGTACCGCCAGGACCTCCTGGACCGCTACCGCAACCGCGGCGTCCGCCATCACCTGGCCCAGATCGCCCGCGACGGCTCTCAGAAACTACCGGTGCGGACGCTGCCGACGGTCCTCGCCGAGCGGGCAGCCGGCCGGCTCCCGGTGGGCGCGGCCACCACCCTGGCCGGGTGGGTGCTGCACCTGCAGGGTCTGGGCGCTCCGGTGGACGACGCCGGAAGCGGGCCCGCGAGGGAGGCCGCGGCTGCCGAAGGGGTCCCCGAGGCGGTCAGCGGGGTGCTCGGCACCCTGCACGCCGGCCTGGCGGAGGATGCCGAGTTCGTGCAGTTGGTCGCCGACCGGGTCGGCTACCTCAAGGACCTGGCGAGCGCACCTCGGTGAGTGCACCCAGGCCGAGTTCCTGGGCCAGTTCCCCGGCGCTGATCTGCCCGGGACGTTGTCCGGTGCGGGCGGCCTGGCGCGCGTAGGCGGCGACCGCGGCATTCAGAGGTGCGCGCGACCCGTGCTCGCGGGCGATGAGCGCGATCTCCCCGTTGAGGTAGTCGGTCTCGATCGATCCGGTGCCGCGCGCCAGGGACTGCCAGGAGGAGCTTCCCAGTTGCGCATCGGCAATGCCCGGGATCCGACCGACCTGGAAGGTCCGGTCCCGGACCGCCGCCTCCTCGTCGTCGCTCGTCACGGTGATCCCCGCCGCGTGCAGGACCTCGCGTGCCTCGCATCTGGCCGCCTCGATCAACTCCTCGCCACCGCCGTCGGGGCCGAGCAGGGCGTGGAAGGCGTTCTCGATGTTGGAGAGGAGCTTGTGGTACTTCCACGGCATCACGTCCGCAGGGCGCTGCGCCCCGAAGCCGGCCGAGCGAAGATGTGCGGCGAGGCGTGCGAGCAGGTCCTGGTCGGAGCCGGTGGCGCGGGCCGCCGGGTAGCGGGCCAGGTGCAGGATGCCGGAATTGGGGGTGCCCCGGGCGATGACCTCACCGGGCCTGATGTGGACGGCGGGCAGCCACAGACACACCCCGAACACCCGGTCGAAGTAGCGCAGCGCCATCCGTTCGCTGGCCACCCCGTTCAGTGCGGTGAAGATCGGCAGCGCCGCCGCCGCGGTGACGCCCGGTGCGTCCTCGACCGGCGCGTCCGCCCATAGGCTGAGCGCAGCCTCGGCCTGGTGGGTCTTGGTGGCCAGGATGAGCACGTCGTCGCTGCGCAGACTCACCTCGTGCGGCCCGCGGACCGTTGGCAGTGGGATCTGCTCGTCGAAATCCGGGGTTCGAAGTCGCAGCCCGTGCCGCTGCAACGCCGTCGCGTGGTCCCCGCGGGCCACGGCGATCACGTCCTGACCCTGGCGGGCGAGCCGGCCGGCGATCGTGCCGCCCACCGCACCCGCGCCAATCACCACATAACGCATCTCCACGAGGCTACCCGGCCACCGCACCTGTCGTTGCGGGGTGCGGTAGGCCACATCGGCGGTACATGCGAATGCATATAGAATTGGCGGTACTGAGTCCGCAATGGTTCGGGGTATGTCACGATGAGCCGCGATCCGAGGCGCGGGTGCATAGCCGCAGCAGCACCAGGGGGGCTGCACCGGAGTGATGAGGGGAAGGGCAGGGTGTGAGCATACGTAGCGCCGCCACGGCATGGGAGGCACTGTTCCGTGCCCAGGTGACACTGATGCAGAAGTTCGAGGACGCCAAGGACTTCGCGCCGTTGCGCTCCCGGGAGTACGACGTGCTGTTCAACCTCGCTCAACTCGGCGGCCGGGCGCGGCAGTGGGAACTGAACGAGCGGCTGCTGATCTCCCAACCGAGCCTGTCCCGGATGCTCGTGCGGCTGCAGGATGCAGGTTACGTTCGCCGCGAGGCGTCCCCTTCGGACGGTCGGGAGGTGATCGTGGTGCTCACCGACGAGGGCGCGCGTCTGCAGACGCAGATCGGTCGCCGCCACGTGCGGCACATCGCCGCCCTGGTGGACGCCGCGCTCACCGAGCAGGAGCAGGAGGAGTTGGCGGCACTGGCGACCAAACTCCGTGACGGCGCCATGCGGGCGGCCGCCGGCAACAGACCTGGCCGCCGAAACTCGGACTGAGCAGCGTCGCACCC
>CALKWS010000090.1 GCA_938004115.1 uncultured Ruaniaceae bacterium | reverse complement strand
CGGTCCCTTCGAGCACGGTGCCCCTCGTCACGGTGCGGGGCTGGTCGTCACCGCGTAACTCGACCTGCCCGCGGACGGTCACGTCCGACTCGAAGGTCCAGTCGCCCTGGACGGTGAGCGAGGTGGCGCCCACCAGCGAGGGCGCCTGCGGGATGCGGGCATCGAAGTCGGCGATCTTCTTGTAGTAGTCGGCGTCCAGATCCACCAACGGTGCCGGGGCGTGCTCGGTCAGGGTGTAATCCTCGGCCAGGCCGTAGACGTCGGAGCGCAGCACGAGTAGATCGTTGGTGGTCTTCACCGGACGGAACCGGCTCCGTTCCACCTCGATGGCCCGTGCCCCTTCGAAGACCTCCACCGCCGCGCCCATCGCGGTCTCGATCTGGTACACCGCCGGGGTGGTCTCATCGGCCGGGTCCACCGTCTTGCGGTTGCGGATCAGCGGGAGGCCGAGCACCCCGCCGCGCTCGTTCAGGGTGTCGGCCAGCACCTGCAGGTCGAACCACAGGTTGTTGGTGTGGAAGTAGGCGTGGCGGGTGATGTCCATCGCCGCCTCCATGTCCTCCTCGAGCGTCTGCGCGGTTTCCCGCAGCACCAGGCGCCCGTCGGCGCGGCGGCGCACCAGGTAGCCCCCCTTGACGTCGGCCGGCGTCCGCTCGCACACCTCGGCGGCGTAGGGGGCGCCGGAGGCGGCGAACCAGGCGGCGATCCGTGCATCCGGGGCCGAGCCGAGATTGTCGGAGTTGGAGATCGAGGCGTACCGGTAACCGGCGGCGAGCAACCGCTCCAGCATCCCGGAGACTTCCAGGGCGGTGTACAGGTCGCCATGACCCGGGGGGCACCACTCCAGTGACGGGTCAGCCGGCCACTCCACCGGGGAGAGGTCCTCCACCAGCAGTTTGGGCTCCTGGTTCTGCAGGAAGTCCAACCCCAACTCGTCCACCTCGATGTCGGGATAGGCCGCGAGCGCCGCGAGGGTGTCCTGCCGGGTGTGGAAGGAGTTCATGAACAGCAGCGGCAGTTTCACCCCGTAGGCCTCCCGGGCGTGCCGGACCTGGGCGACGATGATGTCCAGGAAACTCTTCCCGGCGCGCACCGGCAGCAACGACTTGGCCCGGTCCATGCCCATCGAGGTGCCCAGCCCGCCGTTGAGTTTGATGATCGCGGTGTGCGCGATCGCCTCCCGGGCCTGTTCCGGGGTGACGTCCACGTCGTCGATCCGGGGGACGTCGGTGAGCGGTTCGATCTCCGCCTCGGGGATCATGCCCGTGGCCCCGGAGGCCAGTTCGCCGTAGTAGTGGGTGAACACATCGATGGCGCGCGGGTGCACACCGGCATCGCGCATCTTCTGTTGGGCTTGCTGCAGGGTCATGGCGCCCACGGTAGCCGCGCGGGCGGGAGGTGGCAGTACGCCCCGGCGTCCAGGTCGGGTCTAGGTCGACCCGGCGCTGGTGGCCTCGACCACTTCGGCGCGGATCGCGGCATGGAGGTCCAGGGCACGCTCCCGCGCGCTGTCGCCGTCCAGGGGCACCTCGAGCACGCTGCGGCCCCGGGGCGGATCGCCCAGCAGCGAGCGCAGGTGGTCCGCAGTGTCGACGCGGTGGTGGGTGGCGCCGAATCCGGCGGCCAGGGCCGCCAGGTCCAGTCCCTGGGGCGTGCCGAAGATCCGCGGGTAGATCTCGGCGAGTTCGGGCTGCCCGTGCTCCAGCGTGGCGAAGATCGATCCGCCGTCGTCGTTCAGCACGACCAGTTGCAGGTCCACCTCCGGTTCCAGCCGGCCGCGGGCCAAGCCGCCCACATCGTGCTGGAAGGTCAGGTCCCCGAGCAGTGCACGTACCGGCCCACCGGTGGCGAGCGCCACGCCGGTGGCAGTGGAGATGGTGCCGTCGATGCCTGCCAGGCCGCGGTTGGCCAGCACCGGCACGGACGGGAACCCCTCCCCCACACCTGCGGCCAGATCCGCCTCCCGGACCGCCATCGAGGACCCCAGCACCACGGCCGCGGGCCCGCCCGCGCCGGTGTCGGCGTCGGCCGCGGACCGGAGCACCATCCGCGCGACCGACGAGCCGCCCAGCGGCCCCTGGCGGGATTCGACCAGTTCCTCCAGCACGGCCTCGGCGCGAATCGAGGCCCGCTGCCACCTGGCCCACCAGTGGCGCTCCTGCGCGGTCGGTTCATCGAGCACGGTCACCGCCCGGGTCACCAACGACGCCGACCCGGCCACATCCACCCAGTCCGGTCCCGGGCCGGCCACCACCACCTGCACCTCGCTGCGGGCGAGCAGGGCGGAGATCTGCCGGCTGAGCGTGGGCCGGCCGAGCACCACCACCCGTTCCACCTCACGTCCCAACACGTCGGTCAGGACCCGGGGCGCGGCGACCGCCTGGGGTGCTGTACGGACCCCCGAGGTGGGTTCGGCCAGCACCGGCCACCCACTGGCAGCGGCCAGGTCCAGCCCCGCGGCCCCTGCGCCGTCGCCCGCCACGATCACCGTGCGCGGTCCCCGGGGCAGCAGGGTGGGCACGGTCTGGGTGAGGTCGTCACCGGTGACGGGCCCCCCGGCCGGGGCCTCCCCCGGTTCCCACCCGGCGGCCGGCGTGAGGGGGTCCCGGAAAGCGACGTTCAGGTGCACCGGCCCGGGATGGGCGCTGCGGATACCCGTGGCGGCCACCACCGCGCGGAGCACCGCCGCGTTCACCCCGGTGACCGCGGCGGCCGCCGTGTGCGCCGCCGGCAGCTCACCCTGCCAGCGCACCGCGGTGCCGAAGATGCCCACCTGGTCGGTGGTCTGGTTGGCGCCTACCCCCCGCAGTTCGTGCGGACGGTCGGTGCTGAGCACCACCAGCGGCAGGTGGGAGTGGTGGGCTTCCAGTACCGCGGGGTGCAGGTTCGCCACGGCGGTCCCGGAGGTGGTGACCACCGCAGCGGGCCGGTACCGGGCGATCCCGAGGGCCACGAAGGCGGCACTGCGCTCGTCGATGTGCACATGCAGGGTGAGCCAGCCGGCGTGCTCGGCAGCGTGCAGGGCGTAGGCCAGCGGGGCCGAGCGGGACCCGGGCGAGATCACCACGTCCCGCACTCCGGCGCCCACCAGGGAACGGACGATCTGCCGGGCGGTCAGCGCCGCCGGATGGTCCGGGGTCATCACCGGCCCGCCGTTTCGGTCATGGCGCCCATTCTGGCCTGCCAGCGCGCCGTGGTGGCGGCATCGGCGCGGCACCGGCGCATCGCTTCGGGCTCCGGCTGCACCCGGCCCACCGGCAGATGTCCGCCGACCGGGATCAGCGGCTCGGCGATCACGTCGTCGGTGAACAGCCGCACGGTGCCCAGTCCGCAGGCGTAGGGCAACTCCGGTAGCGCGGCCGCCAGGGCCAGGCCGGCGGCGATGCCCACCGAGGATTCCAGCGCCGAGGAGACCACCGCCGGCAGGCCCACGTCCTGGGCGATGCGCAGCGCAGCCCGCACGCCGCCGAGGGGCTGGACCTTCAGCACCATCACGTCGGCCGCCTCGGCCCGGGCCACCGCGAGCGGGTCCTCGGCCCGGCGGATCGACTCATCGGCCGCCACCGGCACGTGCGTGGCGCGGCGCACCCGGGCGAGTTCGGGCACCGTGGCGCAGGGTTGCTCGACGTACTCCAGGCCGCCGGCGGCCCGGTCCAGCAGCCGGAGCCGGGCCAGGGCGGTGTCCACGTCCCAGGCGCCGTTGGCGTCGATACGGATCCGCCCCTCGGGGCCCAGCGCGTCGCGCACGGCCTCCAGGCGGGCCTGCTCGTCGGCGACGTCGTCACCGGGTTCGGCGACCTTGACCTTGGCCGTGCCGCACCCGGCGTCGGCCACGATCTGTGCGGCACGTTCGGGCCCCACGGCCGGCACGGTGACGTTGACGGGTACCTGCTCGCGCAACGGTTCTGGCCACGGCTGGTCGGCGCTCTCCCGCGCCGCGGCCCACCAGGTGCGCGCCTCGGCGTGGCCGTAGTCCCAGAACGGGGAGAACTCCGCCCAACCGGCCTCACCGCGGATCAGCACACCGTCGCGCCTGGTCAGCCCGCGGAACCGGGTACGCAGTCCCACCGAGTACACGAAGGACGACGACGCAGGCACGGCCCCAGCATAGGTGGCCGTCCGCTCGGGTCGCCCAGGTGAGGACGGGAAGGGGCAGCTTCGGCGGGCCGCGACGGGGACTCGGCAGGCCGCGGCGGGGACATCGATCGGCCTTTGGAGCCGATACGGCCGACCGATCACCCCCTCGTGAGCGAGTCCGCCGCGCCACCCCCTCCTGAGCGAGTCCGCCCACCCATCACCCCCTCGCGAGTAGGCGCGCCGCCGCGCTGATCGGCTAGCGCCGTAGGGTGTGTGCTGTGACCGATCAGACCGCTACCGACGCCCCCCTGCCCCGCCGGGTCTCGGAGATCTTCGACCCGACTCGCTGGCGGGAGATCCCGGGCTTCGCCTTCACCGACATCACCTACCACCGCGGCGTGGACCGCACCGGCCGAACCGCCCGCGACCTGCCCGTGGTGCGGATCGCCTTCGACCGGCCCGAGGTGCGCAACGCCTTCCGCCCGCACACCGTCGATGAGCTCTACCGGGCCCTGGACCATGCACGGATGAGCGCGGACGTGGCCGCGGTGCTGCTCACCGGGAACGGTCCCAGCCCCAAGGACGGCGGATGGGCGTTCTGCTCCGGCGGGGACCAGCGGATCCGCGGGCGGGACGGGTACCGGTACGCCGA
>CALKWS010000089.1 GCA_938004115.1 uncultured Ruaniaceae bacterium | reverse complement strand
CCGCGCGGCGTCTGCCGCCGGCGGCACCGCCGCCCGGGCCAGGTCCACCGTGGTCGGCTCATCGACCTGGGCGACCACCGAGACGGTCTGGGCGTCGAGCCCGCCGGGGAGCACCAGCGCCCCGGTGTGCACATCCATGAGGGCGTCGGAACTGACCGTGGCCGCCCGCCCCACGGACGGCAACCACACCCCCCGCAGATCCTCGGGCTGGACCACATAGGTCAGTTCCCGTTGCCGCAGACCCGGGGGCAGGTCGGGTTCGTCCACCACGCCGACGGCGCGCAACCGGGCGTCGATGCGCCAGGCCGCGCCGTCGAAGTCGGGCAGGGCCGCCAGCCGGAAGCGACGCGGCAGCGGCCCGCCGTCGCCCGATTGCACGGTGAACAGCGCCTGGTCGGCCCGAGCGGTCCACACGGTGAGGTCCGGGATAGGGTTGTTCGCCGCCGCCGGTAGCGCCGGCGGCGGCACCAGGGCACGCGGTTCGAAGGAACGTTCGGTGGGCACGATCACCGCAGCGAACGCGAACGTCGCCACCACCGCCACCGTGATCGTGGGCACCATGGGCAGCCCGCGCCGGGCGGCTACCCGCGGCGCGGTCGTGGGCTGCGCGCCCACCTCACGTGCGGCCGCCTCCGACCTGGCCGGGGCGTCGCGGTCCGGGGACTGCGCCGCGCGGGTGGTGCGCGCCGTGGCCGTCTGGGTCGCCGGGAGCCATGCCCACCCGAGCAGCAGCACCAGCGCGGTCAGCAGCACGGCGATGCCCTGCCGGTCGGCCTGCCCGGCCGTCAGCAACGCCCCGGCGGTGTGCAGCACCACGGCGCCGATGAGCGGGGCGGCGCCGGCGCGGCGCCTGCCGACCACCACCAGCGCGACCACCAGGGCGGTCAGGTACACCACGAGCACGGCCGGCACCAGGTACGCCGCCCCCGGGGGTGCCGGACGGGGCGCGGTGAGCAACCGTGGCACCGCGTCGATCAGCGGGCCCAGCGCGGTGAACGCCGGGGAACTGCGCCATCCGGTCTGTACCGGGTCGGCGGTGTCGAGCACGAGCATCGCCGGAACCAGGGCGAGGGACGTTCCGGCGGTGGCGATCACCCAGGTGGGCACGGCCAGGCGGCGGCCCAGGGCCACCAGCCCCACCGGGACCAGCGGCGCCAGCGCGAGCACGGGCAACGCCCACGGGGACCGGTACCCGCCGGCCAGCGGCAGGGTGGACACGGAGAGCACCAGGGCGGACCACAGCGCGACGGCGACTCTCATCGGGCCACCGCCTGCCGCCAGCCGCTGATGAGATCCTCCGCTCGCGGCCCGCGGAGCACCAGCACCTGCCCGGCTGCCGCGACCTGGGCCTGCGGTGCGGGGTCCACCACGAGCACCACGCCCGCCGGCGCGCCGGCGGCGGTGGCGATGTGCTCGGCCAGGTTCGCCCCGGTGCCGGTGACGATGGCCAGGATGTCCGGGGAGGAGGCGAATACGGACCCGCGTAGCGCGTCGTCGGTGCTCTCGACCCGGGCCAGGGCCCCGAGCACGGCGGGGTCCAGCGCGGCCGGGCCGGCGCCGACGTTGGGGGCGGGGACCTCCAGGTCCAGTTGCCCGGAGTCGGTGAGCAGCCGGCCCGGGCACTCGGCACCGGCGGCGGTGGCCAGCAGGGAGGCGACCACGTCCACCGCCTCCTCGAACTCCAGATCCGCGTACGTGTCCGCGTGGTCGTCCAGCAGCACGGTCAGGTGCGGGGCGGAGGGGTCGGCGTCCTCGCGCACCATCAGGGTGCCGCGGCGGGCGCTGGTGGCCCAGTGCAGCCGGCGCAGGTCGTCCCCGGCGGTGTACTCCCGCAGGCCCACCAGGTCCGTGCCGCCCTGGGCGATCTGTTCATCGGCACCGGCGTGCCCGCGGCGCTGGCCGGGCGGCATCCCCAGGGCGTCCAGGATGCGGGGCTCCACCAGAACCGTGCTGCGGCTGCCGTGCTCGGCGCTGGAGCGCACCAGGTGCACCAGGGAGGACCGTTCCAGGGTGAGCGGGCCGAACTCCACCACCCCGCGGCGCTCGGTGGGGATGGCGACCTGGGTCCGGGTGGTGCGGCCGGGGCCCAGGGCGGGCACGTGGAACGGCACGGGCGCACCAGCTACCAGGTCATGGCCGGTCAGGTCCAGGGTGAGCCAGGTGGAGGCGTTGGTGACGGTGATGTCGGCCTCGCTCGGCGCGAGCCGTTCCACCCGCGGTGGGCGCACCGAACGGTGCACCTGCACCGGTGCCGGTACCAGCACCCCGACGAGGGCGGCGAGCAGGAGGGCGCCCAGCACCACGGCCCACCCGATGAGCGAGGGGTAGTTCGCCCACAGGCCGAACGCCAGGCAGAACACTCCGGCCGCTAGTACCGCCCATCCGCGGGGGGTCAGTTGCAGCCGGCTCATGCTGGAACCGGTCGTGGTGCCTCCACGCTGGCGACCGCCTCGGCCACGATGTTCTCGGTGCGCTCCCCGGCCAGGAGTGCGTCCCTCGTGGCGATCAGGCGGTGCGCCAGCACCGGGCCGGCGAGGTTCTGCACGTCGGAGGGCACCACGTAGTGACGGCCCTGGGCGGCGGCGTGCGCCTGGGCGGCGGTGACCAGTCCCCGCAGCGCGCGGGTGGAGGCGCCGAGCCGGAGGCGCTGATCGGCCCGGGTGGCCGCCCCGATGTCGCGGATGTAGCGCAGGATCGGGTCGGCCACGTGCAGACGGCGCAGCATCCGGGTGGCGGCGGCCACCTGCTCGGGGTTGGCCACTTGCTGCACCGCGGCGATCTGACCGGCTTCCGAGCCGGGGCGCAGCACGGCGATCTCGTGCTCGGCGTCGGGGTAGCCGAGGGACAGGCGCACCAGGAACCGGTCGAGTTGGGCCTCGGGGAGCCGGTAGGTGCCATCGAGATCCACCGGGTTCTGGGTGGCGATCACCAGGAACGGGTCGGGGACGGTGCGGCCCACTCCGTCGGTGGTGACGGTCCGTTCGGCCATCACCTCCAGCAGGGCCGATTGGGTCTTGGCGGCCGCCCGGTTGATCTCATCGGCCAGCAGCACGTTGGTGAACACCGGCCCGGGCCGGAAGGTGATCTCCCCGGTCGCCGGTTCGAACACTGAGGTGCCGGTGACGTCGGCCGGCAGTAGGTCCGGGGTGAACTGGATGCGCCGGGAGGAGCCGCCCAGTGCGGCGGCCACCGCTCGGGCCAGGGTGGTCTTGCCGGTGCCCGGGACGTCCTCCAGGAGCACGTGCCCGCCGGCGAACATGCACACCGTCACCAGTTCCACCACGGACCGCTTGCCTTCCAGCACGGCGCCGACGGCGTCCACTACCGAGTCGTGCAGCAGCCGGAACTGGGCGACGTCGTGTTCGTCGGGGCCGCGCTGGGTGGTGGCCTCAGTGGTGGTCATCGGGTGCTCTCCAGGTCGTCATCATCGAGGGAAGGGTGGTCGCCCGCTCCGAGGGGTGGCGCGGGGTGCAACGGGGCGGTCCGACGGCGCAGGGTCCGCACCAGCGCGGCGGCGCCGAGCATGCCCATACCGGCGATCAGCACCGGCGGGTTGGGAACCTCGGGCGGTGTCCACGGCATCGGGGTGATCTCCACGTCCGGGTTGTCCGGGTCGATC
>CALKWS010000088.1 GCA_938004115.1 uncultured Ruaniaceae bacterium | reverse complement strand
CTTCGTCTTGGCGAAAATGACATCGAACTGCAGGAATGCGTAGATCACATTGAGTACCGTCACGGTGATGAGCACCGGGCGTAGCCACGGAATAGTGATGTGATAGAAGCGTTTGATTGCCCCGGCTCCGTCCAGCGACGCTGCCTCGGCAAGTTCGCCCGGGAGTGTCTGTAAGCCGGCCAGGAAGAGGATCCCCGCGAAACTGGCCTGTCGCCAGACGGCGGCGATGATGGCGAGTATCAGCGCCGCTGTGGGATCGGAAAGGAAGTCGTGGTACTCGGAGGTGATTCCGAGCGCCGTCAGTAGGGCGTTGAGGCCTCCGACGGAGCCATCCGCATACCACTTCCAGAGGATCCCGAGTACGAGCCACGGGGTCGCCCACGGAATGATGAGCAGAGTCCGCGCGAAGCCCCGTCCAATGAACTCCTGATTGAGGAGGACGGCACACCCGAGGCCGATCAGCGTGGATAACAGTACGAAGCCAAGGGAGAATATGAACGTTATCCACATCGAATGCCAGAAGACATCACTCTGGAAAACGATCAGGAAGTTCTCGAAGCCGGTGAATTCCCCCAGCCCGCGCCCGTCGGCCGGAACGTTGTGCACGCTGTAGAGCACGGTCAGGAGGGTGGGAATGAGCAGGAGGACGATCAGAAGCGCAGCGGCCGGAGCGACGAGGCGGACTCCGAAGCGTCGGCCCGAACGTGCGAGCGGGCCGACGCTTCGGCTCTCGGCCAGTGACACGCCTCTGCGAAGGGAGGGTGCGCTGGGAGCCATCGAACTACAGACCGCCGCCTTCTTGCGCGGATGTCGCGGCCTCGGTCAGTTGGTCAACGGTGTCCGCCGGGGTGATCTGGCCGAGCAGTAGCGCGTGGATGATGTCGCCGACCTTCGCCTGGAAATCCGGATACCAGGGGGGCGTCCGCGCGGCGACGACCTTCGAGCCGGTCTCGAATGTCTCCGAGAGCATCGAGAGGTCGTAGTAGTCCGGGAAGGAGTTCTGGACGTTCTCGTCGGTGAAGAATCCCGGATAGGGGGCAGCCAGGCCTCCGGCGTTCGCCCACGCGTTGGAGACGGTGAACTCTCCCTCGGGCGATTTCCAGCCGTAGTACTTCATCAACTCCCACGCGGCGGCTCGGGCGTCGTCATTCTGCACATCACCGAGTTGAAGCACCTCGCCCATCTGGAAGGTGTGGTTCGCGCCGCCGATCGGTGCCATCTGGACGTTGGCGGACTCGGGGCCTTCCAGGTCGCGGATCGAGGTGAGGAAGTAGTGGTGCAGGACGAAGAAGGCGGCGTCGCCCTGTGCCATGTGGTTGGACAGGATGCCGGGATCGTCGTTGAGCACCGACGAGGGCGCGAGCCCCTCGGTGTACATCGTTTGCCACCACTCGAAGACATCCTCGGTCTTCGGGTCATCTGCGAAGACCGGGGAACCGTCGTCGTCGAACGCGGTGATGCCCTCATTGAGGAGATACGTCTGCAGGTACTCCTCACAGAACTCCTTGACCCAATAGGCCACGTAGGGTGCAGAGACGATGCCCTGGTCCTTCAGCGCCTTGGATTGGTCATAGATCTCTTGGAGGGTCTGCGGCGGTGAGTCGAACCCCGCCTCGGCGACCATGCGCTCGTTGTAGTGCAGCATGTGCACGGCGGAGAAGTAGGGGACGCTGATGAGGTCGCCGTCGCTGTTGACGTAGGTGCCGCGAGCGCTCGGGAAGAGGTCTGCGACAAGATCGTCCGCCCCGGGTAGGTCGTTGAGCGTCGACGCCCAGCCCTGGTCAATGAACTTCTGCGAGTTGTAGGCGAAGTTGTAGTAGAGATCGGTGACGTCACCGCCGCGCAGCCGCGTCTGTAGGGCGGCGGAGTATCCGAGGTTGGGAATGATGGAGACCTCGACGTCGGTGCCTTGGGCTTCCGACCACTCACCGACCAGTTGATGGATCATCTCGGGTTGGAAGTCCCATCCGAGCATCTGGAGTCGACCATCCCAGTCACCGCCGCCGGAACTGCAGGACGTCAACGTGCCGATTCCCATCGCGGCAGCCAAGCCGGTGCCACCCGCGGCTAGGAGGAAACTACGTCGGTTCATGGAAGGGCCCTTCAAGGCTTGTCGGTTTCTCATATGTGAACTCCACTTCATCGGGGTGAAACGAACTGTAGGCTGCCAGCCTCAGCCGGTCAAGCAGGTGGGGCGCGCGTGCGGCAACAGCCGTGGTCACGCGGGCAGGGAGGTTGGATTGTGCTCGGCGATCCGTCTTGGATGCCGATGGCTCCGCGGTCGAGCGGTACGGCGAAGCCGGCTCGGACAAAGGCTCCCGACGGGCTTCTAGGGTGTGGCCGGGGCGTTGTCGAAGAGGCCGTCGCGGACCATCGAGGAAATCACGTCATCGGCGGACTCGAGGGTTCGATCGATCTGGTCCGCAGTGTGCGCCAGCGTGATGTGATTCCGCTTGAGAGCCATCGGGTACATCATGAAGCCCTCGTTGATCATCCGCCGATGGAACTCCGCGTACGCCACGTCGTTGTTGCGGAGGAGGTCTCGATACCCGCTCACGGTGCCGTTCAGGAAGTACGTGACGAAGACCGAACCGAGCCCGGTGACCACAGCGGGGACGTCGTGGCTCCTCATGATCTCGCCCAATCCGGCACGCATCCGGTCCCCGAGACGAGTGACGTGGTCGTGGAAACCGACCTCAGGATCGCTGATCGCAGTCATGGTAGCCACGGCCGCTGCCATCGATGCGGGGTTGCCGTTGTAGGTTCCGGCCAACATCACGTCGCCTCCGGCGGAGTTGAACCGCTCCATGAGGTCGCGTCGTCCGCCCATACCCGCGACCGGGAAGCCGTTGCCCATGGCCTTGCCATAAGCAGTCAGATCAGGGGTGACACCGCACAGTTCCTGATAGCCACCCGGGGCGTGTCGAAAGCCGGTGATGACTTCGTCGAAGATCAGCACGGTGCCGGTCGTGGTGCACAGTTCGCGAAGGCCGCGCAGGAACGCATCGGTCGGCAGCACAGCGCCCACGTTGTGCGGGACCGGCTCGAGGATGACGGCAGCGATCTGCTCGGGATGGCGCTCGAACGCCTCCTCCACCGACCCCAGATCGTTGAACTCGGCCACGAGGGTGGCGTCGATCGCGTCGTCCAGGATGCCTGCCGATAGTGGGTCGCGTCCCCATGCCCGTTCCGCCGGGGAGGCCACATTGCGGGCAACGGCGTCATGCCACCCGTGGAAGCAACCCTGGAACTTCAAGACGTACTTGCGTCCCGTGGCAGCGCGGGCCAATCGCACGGCTTGGAACGTGGACTCGGTGCCACTCATGGTCGTGATCGACATGTCGACCGACGGGATGAGCTCCCGCACGAGTTGCGCGACCTGGATCTCGAGTTCGGTGACTCCCAGACCGATGAGATCGATCGTGCCGAACGTATCAGCGACGGCAGCGTTTACCCGCTCGTCGTTGTGCCCCAGTAACGTGGCGCCGAAGGCGCAGGCGGGTGCTGGCCGACGGCACCACTGCCGAGGTGGTCGATGCGGCTTCCGTGCCGC
>CALKWS010000087.1 GCA_938004115.1 uncultured Ruaniaceae bacterium | reverse complement strand
GCCGCCCGGTGTCTTCTCTTCGCCGCGAGTGCCTTCACGATGTGTGATTCCTTCGACGTTTCGTACTGAGGGACTTGCTACTGGATGAAGTAGATGGTGATGAACAGGGCCACCCACACCGCGTCCACGAAGTGCCAGTAGTAGGACACGGCGTGCATCGCGGTCTCTTCGTGCTGGGTGAACCGGCGGGTGGCGTAGGAGCGGCCGAGCACGAACAGGAACGCGATCAGGCCCCCCAGCACGTGGATGCCGTGGAACCCGGTGGCCATGAAGAACACCGAGCCGAAGCTGGAGTTCGCCATGGTCAGGCCCTCGTCGTACAGCGTGGCGTACTCCAGGATCTGCCCGGCGATGAACGTGGCGCCCAGGAGGTAGGTCAGGATGAGCCACTCGTTCATGCCCCACCTGGTCAACTGCCAGATCCGACCGGTGCGCACGCGACGGTGCTCGGCGGCCGCCCAGACCCCGAACTGACAGGTGAACGACGACGAGACCAGGATGATCGTGATCGTCAGGGCGTACGGCACGTCGAGGTAGGCCGTGGACTCGGCCCACATCTCGGGTCCCGCGACTGACCGGTGCGTGAAGTACATCGCGAAGAGCCCCGCGAAGAACATCAACTCACTGGCGAGCCAGACGATGATGCCGACAGTGACGACGTTGGGGCGCTTCACGCTCACATGCGTGCTGGAGGAAGCGGAAGTTGCAGACGACACCCTGTCATTATGGCTGAGCCTGGCAGTGCTGGGCACCACGGGAGCCGAGTAATCGCCGGTTCGGCATAACGATGCGACAAAGTCGGCGGGTCGCCGACACGCGGGGGCGATTATGGTGACGTCTTGCCGGGAAGTGTCAGGTCCCGTGTGCGGCGGGGTCGGACGGCGCCCCCTGCGCGGGACGGACTACGATGAGGTGTGTTGCCGAGGCCGGTCCACCGGCCATCACCTACCGGGAGGAACTCGATGACCGTCGCCGCACAGGATTCCCAGCGAACCGCGCCCCAGCGCCGGGCCCAGGTCCTGTTGTTCAGCGACGACTACACGACCCGGGAGAAGGTGCGCACCGCGATCGGTCGGCGCGCCTCGGTCGACACGCCGCTGATCGAGTGGACGGAGGTGGCCACTCCGGAGGCCACCGAGTTGTACGTGCACGAGCGCCACTTCGACCTGCTGGTGCTGGACGGGGAGAGCCCGAAGCACGGGGGCATGGGTCTGTGCCGCACGCTGAAGTCGGAGGTGTTCAACTGCCCTCCGGTGCTGCTGCTGATCGCCCGGGCAGAGGATGCGTGGCTGGCGTCGTGGTCGGAGGCGGACTCGGTGGTGGGTTACCCGTTGGACCCGTTCGTGGTGCAGGAGGCGGTGGCCGACATTCTGAGGGAGCGTCTTGGCAGCGTCGCCCGGTAGTGACCACGGCGCGCCGGGGCCGTCCGAACTCGACTTCCCGACGCTGATCACCCGACTGGTCGAGGGAGAGGACCTCTCGGTCGCCGAGGCGGAGTGGGCGATGGACGAGGTGATGCAGGGCCACGCGTCGCCGGTGCGGCTGGCCTCGTTCCTGGTGGCGCTTCGCGCCAAGGGGGAGTCGGTGTCGGAGATCCGGGGTCTGGCCGCCTCCATGCTGCGGCACGCGGTGCCGATCGACGTGCCCGGCCCCGCCGTGGACATCGTGGGCACCGGAGGAGACCGGCACCACAGCGTGAACATCTCCACGATGGCCGCGCTGGTCGTGGCCGGCACCGGCACCTTGGTGGTCAAGCACGGGAACCGTGCTGCGACTTCCTCCTCCGGCTCCGCGGACGTGCTGGAGGCACTCGGTGTGCGTCTGGACCTTCCGGCCGAGCGGGTCCAGGAGATCGCTGCCGAGGCGGGGATCACCTTCCTGTTCGCCCAGGTGTTCCATCCCGCGTTCCGTCATGCCGCGGTGGCCCGGCGCGAGCTGGGCATACCCACCGCCTTCAACATGCTCGGGCCGCTGACCAACCCGGCGCGCCCCGAAGCGGCCGCGATCGGTGTGGGCGACCTGGCCCTCGCCCCGGTGATCGCGGGTGTGCTGGCCGAGCGTGGCGACCAGGCGCTGGTGTTCCGCAGCGAGGACGGTCTGGACGAGCTGGCCACCACGGCACCTGCCCTGATCTGGGAGGCGCGCGGGGGAGAGGTCCGGGAGCACCGGGTGGACGCGGTGACGGATCTGGGCCTGCCGGCCGCGCAGTTGGCGGACCTTCGTGGCGGGGATGCGCGGCACAACGCGGACGTGGCCCGGCAACTGCTGCAGGGCCGCACCGGTGCGATCCGTGACGCGGTGGTGCTCAACGCCGCCGCGACCCTGGTCGCTCACGGCCAGGAGCCCGGTACCGCCACGGGAACGCTCATCGAACGGCTGCGGGCCGGGATGGAATTGGCGCAGCGGTCCATCGACGAGGGTGCGGCGGCCGCGGTCCTCGACCGGTGGGTCCGGGCGACCAATCGCTGAGCCCGCCGTTCAACCTCGGGTGACCTCCGAGGCGATCACCGACCGGAACTGGTCCGGGCCCCGCGGAGTCAGTCCGGGCTGAACGGGGTCAGTCCAGGCCCAGGGAGAACGCCGCCTCCAGGTCGTGCCGGGAGTAGGTCTGGAAGGCGATGTAGGTCTGGGTCCGCCGGACGCCGTCGACCTTGCTGATCCGGTCGGCGATCACGCCGGCCAGCTCCTCATGCTCCCGCACCCGCACCATCGCGATCAGATCCACATCCCCGGTGACGGAGAACACCTCGGAGACCCCATCGATGTCGGCGACTTCCGCGGCGGCCTCCGGGATCCGCTCGGCGTCGGTGTCGATGAGCACGATGGCGGTCAGCATGTCTCCTCCAGGAAATCCGATGGCTGGTGGGCGCCCGGGCGCTGTGCCGGGATGGTGTCCATCATGCCGGGTTCCAGGTCCTCCCGCGCCGCCGGGTCGGCCAGGCCGGTGCCCAGTGCGCGATGTTCGGCCGTGCGCGGGTCCCGGAACGCGGTAGCGCCCAGGTCGTGCACATAGGCACTGGCCCCCCGAACCGGCATGGCCCACCCTGCCGGGTTCCCGTGGTGGTCCAGCCACCGCACCAGCCGGACGCCGTCGCGCGCGAGCCAGGCGGCCACCAGCTCCGTCTCCTCGGCGGTGGCCGCGCCACCCGCGTTCTTCGGAGCCGCTACCGCCTGTGCGGTGCTCTGCAATGACTCGATCACCGGCAGCGGATCACGACCCGGCGGGCTCACCGCGGACGCGCACAACCGGCCGTGGCGCACCACGATGATCTCCCAACCAGAGCCGCGGCCCGCCGGGCGGCGAGCGGCGACGATCTCACGGGCCTGCTGCAACGGACGCAGGCGTTCGGTGCGGGCGGCGCCCCGGAGGAACGCCGCGAGCCGGTCCCGGTGCACGGCCGCTTCCTCGTACCGCTGCTGAGCGGCGAGGGTTCCGATCACCCGGTGCGCGGCGGCCACCACGTCGTCGACCCTCCCGCCCAGCACCTCACCGGCACGTCGCACGATCGCCCCGTAGTCCGCGTCGCCGTCCACGCACGGGGCCACACAGCGCCCGAGTTCCCGCTGGATACACGCACTGGCCCCGGCCGCCGGGAGCACCGGCAGGCGCGTGGTGCACGTGCGTAACGGGACCGCCGAGACGATCGCCTCCTGGGCGGCCCGAGCCGCCGCGTGCGAGGAGAACGGGCCGATCGCCGCGGCATCGGCGGGAACCGAGCGGACGATCGACAACCTCGGGTGGGCCTCGGCCGTCAGGCGCAGCCAGGGCAACCGCTCCGGGCTACGTGACCTGCGGTTGTAGGGCGGTTTGTGTGCCGCGATCAGCCGGAGTTCGCGGACCGAGGCCTCCAGGGCGGTGGCGCACTCGATCACCTGCACGCCCTCGGCCAGGTCCACCATTTCCCCGATGCGGGAACGTTTCTCCGCGGCGGTGAAGTAACTGCGCACCCGCCGGCGCAGGTTCGTCGCGGTGCCGATGTACAGCACCTGTCTGCCCGGCCCGGTGAACAGGTAGACGCCCGGCCCGGAGGACAGGTCCTGGGCCAGGTGGGCCTTGCGTCGTCGTGCCGGAGGGACCGGATCGGCGGCGGTGGCCAGGTCCTCCAGGTGCGTCACGCCCAGGGACGTCATCCGCGCCAGCAGGCCGTGCAGCACATCGACCGTCGCCCGGGCATCACCCAGGGCGCGGTGCTCGGGCACCGTCGTGGAGCGGAACAGCGCCGCCAGGGTGCCCAACTTGTGGTTGGGTGCCTCGTCCCTGGTGACCACCCGCCGGGCAAGCCGGACGGTGTCCACCACCTGCGGGGCCGGCCAATTCAGGTCCATGCCGCGGGTGGCCGCCTTGAGGAACGAGATATCGAAGCCCGCGTTGTGCGCCACCCACACCGTGTCGTGAGCGAACTCCAGGAACGAGGGCAGCACCTCCTCGATCGGCGGGGCCTGGACCACCATCGCGGTGGTGATGCCGGTCAGCACCGTGATCATCGGCGGTACCGGAACACCGGGGTTGACCAGGGACTGGAACTCCCCGAGCACCTGCCCGCCGCGTACCTTCACCGCGCCGATCTCGGTGATGGCGGACGACGACGGGGAACCACCGGTGGTCTCCAGGTCCACCACGGTGAAGGTCACCTCGTGCAGCGGCACACCCAGGTCGGCGAAGCTGGGCTGGACCGGCGCGCCGTCGGTGGGGGCGGGCAGCAGTCTGCGTCCCGGAATGCGACGCTCGTCCAGATTCGTAGCCATCACTGCCAGACCGTAGCGCCGCGTACCCACATCGCCAGGACCCGTCGGGTCTCACCCGCCCCAGGGCGGTTCAAGCGCCGCGCGGTTACATCGCCTCGCGTTCGGCACGGGCCTTGGCGTAGAGCTCCTCGACGGCGTGCTCGAAGTCCTTCATGATCTCGTGACGCTTGATCTTCATCGAGGGGGTCAGGTACCCGTTCTCCAAGGTGAAGTCGTCCGGGAGCACCTCGAAGCGGCGGATCGACTCGGCGCGGGAGACCTTGGCGTTCGTGGCATCGACCGCCTCCTGCAGGGCCTCGAGGACCTTGGGGTTCCGCGCCGCCTGCGCCACGTCCATCGCCGGCAGGTTGTTGTTGGACAACCAGGTGGGCAGCATCTCCGCGTCCAGCGTGATCAACGCGGCCACGAACGGCTTGTTGTCCCCGATCACCACCACCTGGCTGATCAACGGGTGGGCGCGCAGGGAGTCCTCCAGCTGCGAGGGCGCCACGTTCTTCCCGCTGGCGGTCACGATCAGTTCCTTCTTGCGTCCGGTGATCGTCAGATAGCCCTCGGAGTCCAAGGAGCCGATGTCCCCGGTGTGGAACCAGCCGTCGGTGAACGCCTCGGCGTTCGCCTTGTCGTTGTTGTGGTAGCCGCGGAAGTTCGCGATGCCCTTGGTGAGGATCTCCCCGTCCTCGGCGATCCTCAGGCTCACCCCGGGCAGCGGTGTGCCGACGGTGCCGACCTTCGACAGTTCCGGCACGTTCACCGACACCGGAGCGGTGGTCTCGGTGAGCCCGTAGCCCTCCAGCACGGTCAGGCCCACGCCGCGGAAGAAGTGCGCCAGACGGTGGCCCAAGGGCGAACTGCCCGAGATGGCGAATTCGGCCTGCCCGCCGAGGGCCTGCTGGATCTTGCTCAGCACCAGTTTGTGGGCGACCCGGTGCCGCAAGCGCAGACCGGTCGGGATCTTGTCGCCGTCCATCGCCTTGGAGTACTCCTCCGCGACCCGTGCGGCCCAACGGAAGATCTTCTCCTTGCCTCCGGCGGCGGCCTTCTGCTCCGAGGCGTTGTAGACCTTCTCGAACACCCGTGGCACCGAGAGGATGAATGTCGGCTTGAACCCGGCGATGTCGCGCATCAGCGTGGTGGTGTCGGCTGTGTGGCCGGCCGGTGCGCCGGCGGCGACGCACAGCACCTGCACGAAGCGGCCGAACACGTGCGCCAACGGCATGAACAGGAGCGTGCGCGAGCCGTCGTGGAGAATCTGCTCCCCGAGCCGGGCGATGGCGTTGCGCGTCAGTTCCACGAAGTTCCCGTGGGTGAGCTCGGCCCCCTTGGGCCGCCCGGTGGTCCCGGAGGTGTAGATGATGGTGGCCAGGTCGGAGGTGCGTAGCGCGTCGTAGCGCTTCTGCACGTCCTCATCGGGTACGTCTCGTCCCGCCTCGATGAGTTTCTCCAGGCCCCGATCGGTCATCGTCCACACGTGCTCCACACCCTCGACCTGGGCGCGGGCCTGTTCCACCACGTCCCGGTGGTCGCTGTGCTCCACCACGACCGCCTTGGCGGCGGAGTCGGACAGGATCCAGGCGGTCTGGTCCGGCGAGGAGGTCTCGTACACCGGGACGGTCACCGCACCGGCGTACCAGATGGCGAAATCGACGATCGTCCAATCGGCGCTGGTCCGGGCCATCAGGCCGACCCGGTCACCGGGTTCGACGCCCGAGGCGATCAAACCCTTGGCGATCGCATTGACGCGCTCGTGCATCTGCGCCGCGCTGATCGGGGTCCACACCGACCCGTCCGTGGTGGTCTCCAGCAGGGTGCGGTTCGGCTCCTTCTTGGTCCAGTCGATGAGGATGTCCGGGATGGACATCTCCTCCGGGGTCTGGACGAGCAGGGGCGTTGTCGATTCATCCATGCTGGCTCCCGTGACAGTCGCTGGCGGCGGCAGGTTTGCTGTGTGTCACCATACCGTGGCGGACCCGGCGGATCGTGCGTACCCGCAGGCCTTTCGGCGCGTGCGTCATGAGGGCCGGCCGGGTTTGCCCGCCCACCATGGACTCGCCATGGGCGCCCCGAGGACCGCCGGTGCCGGACGGTCCCGGCGGTGGTCCGCACGTGTCCGGCGGCCCGCCACCCGACCCTGCGGTCAGACCACGGCACCGTCGTCGTCATCGCTGCGGCGGTGCGGCAGGCGCCACAGCAACACCGCGAGACCGGCGACGCTGACGGCGGTGAGCAACAGGTACGCCGCCGACGGGGCGCCCGGCCAGAGCATCAGCGTCAACAGCAGCAACAGCGGGCCACCGGTCGCGGCGAGCCACGGGAGGAGGTTGCGCGAGGTGCCGGTGATGATCGGCCCCGGCTCGGGCGGGGTGAAACGTTCGTCCACCTCGGGGGCCACGTAGTCCCGAGGGCCTCCGGCGGGCTCCGGCACCTGTAGCGGCCCGATCCGGGCGGTCAACTCGGCCCACTGCTCATCCAGGTCATCGGACCCGTCCCCGGGTCGTTCCGCAGGTGTGGCCATGTCCTCACCATAATCCGGCAGTAGGCTGGCCGCTGTCGTCGTAGAGAGGTTGACATGTCCACCACCACACCGATTCGCCGTGTTGCCCTACTCACCGCCGGCGGCTTCGCGCCGTGCCTGTCGGCCTCGATCGCCGGACTGGTCAAGCATTACGGTGAACAATTGCCCGAGACTGAGATCATCGCCTACGAGCACGGCTACCACGGCCTGCTGACCGGCACGAAGATCGTGATCGACGAGCAGGCGCGGGAGAAGATCGATCTGCTCTACAAGTTCGGCGGCAGCCCGATCGGCAACTCCCGGGTGAAACTGACCAACTCCGCCGACCTGGTGAAACGGGGCCTGATCGAGGAGGGGCAGGAGGCGCTGCAGGTAGCAGCGGAGCAACTGCGTGCCGACGGCGTGGACGTGCTGCACACGATCGGCGGGGACGACACGAACACCACCGCCGCGGACCTGGCCGCCTACTTGGAGGAGAACGGTCACCACCTGACGGTGGTCGGTCTGCCCAAGACCATCGACAACGACATCGTGCCCATCGCCCAGTCCATGGGCGCCCTGACCGCGGCCGAGCAGACCTCGCGCTTCGCGCAGAACATCATCTCCGAGCACCGGTCCAACCCGCGGATGCTCATCGTGCACGAGATCATGGGCCGGCACTGCGGGTGGCTGACCGCCGCGGCGGCCTCGCGGTACCGGTCCTGGCTCGGCCGGCAGCAGTGGAACCCCTCGATCGGCCTGACCCGGGAGCGGTGGGACATCCACGCGGTGTTCCTGCCGGAACTGGCCATCGACATCCCCAGCGAGGCGGCGCGGCTGCGGGGGATCATGGACGAGGTGGGCAACGTGAACATCTTCCTGTCCGAGGGTGCCGGCGTTCCGGAGATCGTCGCGGAGATGGAGGCGGCCGGTGAGGAGGTGCAGCGTGACCCCTTCGGCCACGTCAAGCTCGACACCATCAACCCGGGGGAGTGGTTCGCCAAGCAGTTCGCGGACCTGATCGGTGCCCAGAAGGTGATGGTGCAGAAGTCCGGATACTTCTCCCGGTCCGCACCGGCGAACGAGGAGGACCTGGAACTCATCGAGGACATGACCACTCTGGCCGTCCGGGCGGCCCGGGAGGGACGGTCCGGCGTGGTGGGCCATGACGAGGAAGCCGCGAACCAACTGTCGGTCATCGACCTCCCCCGGATCGCCGGCGGCAAGGCCTTCGACGTGTCCGTGGACTGGTTCGGCCAGCTGCTCTCCGACATCGGGCAGGACCTGGTGCCGGCGCCGAGCACCGCGCACTGACCACCCGGGCGCGTCCCGTCGTCGTCCCCCGCGGCGCCGATGTGCCCCCGGCGCGCGTATCCTTGACCGGGTGAGCGCAATCTCTGAATCCGCCGTGCTGGACCAACTCGACGCCTGGCGGGACCGCCCGGTCAAGCAACAACCGCACTGGCCCGACGCCCGCGCGCTGGCCGACGTGACCGCCGACCTGGCGAGCCAGCCACCGTTGGTGTTCGCCGGCGAAGCGGACACGCTCCGGGAACGGTTGGCCGCGGCCGGGCGCGGAGAGGCGTTCCTGCTGCAGGGCGGGGACTGTGCGGAGAACTTCGCCGAACTGAGCGCGGACAACATCCGGGACAAGATCAAGACGATCCTGCAGATGGCCGTGGTGCTCACCTACGGCGCGTCGATGCCGATCATCAAGATGGGCCGGATGGCCGGGCAGTATGCCAAGCCCCGCAGTTCGGACACCGAGACCCGCGACGGGCAGACCCTGCCCGCCTACCGCGGCGACATCATCAACGGGTTCGAGTTCACCGAGGCGGCCCGCACCCCGGACCCCAAGCGGCTCCTCCAGGCGTACCGGAACTCGGCGTCCACGCTGAACCTCATCCGCGCCTTCACCTCCGGGGGGTTCGCCGACCTGCGCTTGGTGCACGAGTGGAACCGCGGGTTCATGACCAATCCCGCCTACGCCCAGTACGAAGCATTCGCCGCGGAGATCGATCGCGCCATCCGCTTCATGCAGGCCGCCGGCGCCGACTTCGAGGCGCTGCGGACCGTGGAGTTCTTCTCCAGCCATGAGGGTCTGCTGCTCGACTACGAGCGGCCGCTGACCCGGGTGGACTCCCGTACCGGCCAGCCCTACGACTGCTCGGCGCACTTCCTGTGGATCGGGGAGCGCACCCGGCAACTGGACGGTGCGCACGTGGAGTTCTTCTCCAGGGTGCGCAACCCGATCGGCGTCAAACTCGGCCCCACCACCACCGCCGAGGATGCGATCGGCCTGATCGACGCGCTCAATCCGCACGGTGAGCCCGGACGGCTGACGTTCATCACCCGGATGGGGGCGGGGAAGGTTCGCGATCTGCTACCCGATCTGGTCCGGCAGGTGGAGGCCGACGGGCGTCCGGTGGTGTGGGTATGCGATCCGATGCACGGCAACGGGTTCACCTCGGCCAACGGGTTCAAGACCCGGCGGTTCAGCGACGTGATCGATGAGGTCCGTGGCTTCTTCGAGGTGCACCGCGAACTGGGGACCGTTCCGGGCGGACTGCACGTGGAACTCACCGGGGATGACGTGACCGAGGTGCTGGGGGGTGCCGAGGACATCGACGACCACACCCTCGGCCGGCGCTATCAGACACTGGTGGACCCGCGCCTGAACCACCAGCAGTCGCTGGAGATGGCCTTCCTCGTCGCCGACATGCTGCGGGCCGCCTGACCGCCGCCCGACCTGGGCGCCTCACACCACGGTCAGCGTGATGACCGAGCCGCGCGGCAGCATGGTGCCCGCCTCGACGTCCTGGGATCGCACCGTGTTGAAGTAGCCGCCGAGCACGTCGTCACGGGCGACCTCGAAGCCTGCCTCGGACAGTTCCCGGGCGGCATCGCGGTAGGTGCGGCCGACGACGTCGGGCACCTCGAGCAGTTCCGGCCCGAGGGACACCACCAGGCCGACGTCGTCACCGCGCAGCGACTCGCCCTGCCGGCTCTGGGAGATCACCACCCCTTCGGCCGCCTCATCGGAGTGCACCCGCTCGGTCACCTCCGGAACGGCGCCGACCGCCTCCAACTCGGCCAGTGCCTCCGCCTCGGATGCGCCGACCACCGAACCGATGGTGATCGGCTCCCGACCGGCGGAGACGATCAGGTCGACGCTGCTGTGGTGCTCCACCTCCTCGCCAACCTCCGGGGACACCGAGATCACATCGCCCTCGGGGACGTCCGCGGAGTACTCGGTGCTCACGTTCGGCGTGAGTGAGAACTCCGCGTCGGTGAACTGCTGCAGCGCCTCCGCCTCGCCCATCCCCACCACATCGGGGACGGTGACCATCTGCACACCCAGGGAGATCAGCAGCGTCACCGGGCTCTGCCGGGCCAGTTCGGTACCCACGGCCGGGTCGGCGTCGATGACGTGCCCGGCCGGGACCTCGTCGTGGTGGGCGGTGCTCGTCACGGGCCGCAGGTCCGCGGTTTCCACCAGGGACATCGCCCTGGCCTCGGGCTGGCCGACGACCTCCGGCACCGGGGTGTGGGAGCCGGGACCGAGGACCAGGTACCACCACCCCGCGCCCGCTCCGGCCAGGAGCAGCAGGAGCACGGTGAGGACCGCGGCGATCCTGCGCCGCCGTCGCCTGCGCCGGGCCGGATCAGGGCCTTCGGCCCGGGCCGTGGGATGGGCGGCGGTGACCGCCCCGATCGGCAGCGAGATGGTACCGAATCGGTTCGCGGTGCCGACCGAACTGGTCGCGGCGGTGTGCTCCTGACCGCCGTCGTCGTGATCGCTGCGATCCGCGGGGGGATCGAGCATCGGGTCCCCGGGGACGTCGGCCCGCACGGTGAGTTCGTCGTCGGTCAATCGATGACGGGTCTGCCGCAGGGCCGCCAGCGCGGCGCCCGCGTGGGGCAGGCGCGCTTGGACGTCCCGGGCGCACATGTGCTCGATGAGGTCGTCCACGACCTCAGGCACCCCCGGGACCTCCTGGCTGAGCGCCGGAACGTCGTCGTGCACGTGCTGGTAGGCGATCTGGATCGGAGCCTCACCGCCGAACGGTTGCCGGCCGCTGATCAGTTCATGCAGCAGGATTCCGGCCGCATAGACGTCCGCGCGGGCATCCGCGACACCCGAGGTCACGATCTCCGGGGCCAGGTAGGCCACCGTGCCCAGCAACGTCCCGGTGGTGGCTGCCGTCGCCTCGGTGACCGCCCGCGCGAGGCCGAAGTCGGCGACCTTGATCCGACCGTCGTCGGACACCAGCACGTTCTCCGGTTTGATGTCCCGGTGCACCAGGTCCGCGCGGTGCGCGGCGGCCAGTGCGTCGAGCACTTCGGCGACGACGTCGAACGCCTCGCCGACAGACAGTGCGCCCCTCCTCCGGAGCACCGTGCGCAGGTTGTCCCCGCGCACGTACTCCATCGTCAGGTAGCTGGTCTCACCCTCGCTGCCCTGGTCGAACACGTTGACCACGCCCGGGTGGGTCAGGCGGGCCGCCGCCCGCGCCTCCCGGCGGAAACGGGCCGCCACATCGGACCCCTCGGCCAGGTGCGGGTGCATCACCTTGATCGCGACCTGCCGGTCCAGCCGCCGATCCAGCGCCAGGTAGACCGTGGCCATCCCGCCTCGTGCGATCCGTGCCGTGACCTCGTACCGTCCGTCGACGGTACGGCCCAGCAGCGGGTCGGACAGGGTGGTGGCCATGGCCGGAGTCTAAGCGTGCGGGCCCGGCTTCGGCCGAATCACTCGAAGCGTGTCATCAAGGTCTGGACATTGGCGACGTAGCGGCGGGTGTCGGAGTACATGCCGTTCGCGCGGACCGACCCCTGACCCTGGTAGTAGGAGGCGATCGCGGTGGGCAGGTCATCGCTGGTGTTCACCAGGGCCCGCAGGATCGCGACCCCGGCGGTGACGTTGTCCTGGGGATCGAGCAGGTTCAGCCGCCGTCCGACCAGGTCGCTGGCCCACAACCCGGAGGACGGGATGACCTGCATCGTCCCGACCGCGTTGGCGGGGGAGACGGCGCGCTGGTCGAACCCGGACTCCTGCTGGGCGACGGCGAGGGCCAGTGCCGGATCCACCCCCATCTGGACGGCGGTGTTGCGCACCATCTGTTCCATCGCCGACCGCCCGGGAACGTCCATCGACAGCAGCGTCCGCTTGTTCTCGTTCGCGGCGGCGACCACGTCGTCCGGGTAGGTGTAGTGCAGGAAGGTGTTGGGCACCAGGTCGTTGCTGGAGGACGACGGCGCAGGGATGGTCAGGCGCTGACCGATGCGGATCAACGACCCGCTCAGGTTGTTGGCGGAGGCGATCCGGTCGATCGAGACCCCGTACTGCCGGGAGATGTGCGTCAACGTCTCCCCGGAGCGCACGGTGTGGGTGGTGGCCGACCCGGAGTTGCTGGAACTACTGGACCCGCTCGAACTGGACCCGCCGGAACTGCTCGACCCGCTGCTGCTGGACCCGCCGGAACTGGAGGATCCGGGGATGGTCAGGCGCTGGCCGATGCGGATCAGGGCGTTGGAGCCCAGGTTGTTGGCCGAGATGATCGCCGAGGTGCTGGTGCCGTACCGCAGGGCGAGGTGGCCCACGGTGTCCCCGGCGCGCACGGTGTGGGTGGTGGCCGACCCGGAGTTGCTGGAACTACTGGACCCGCTC
>CALKWS010000086.1 GCA_938004115.1 uncultured Ruaniaceae bacterium | reverse complement strand
CTAAACTTGAATCATTCCGGAAAAGGAACTAATCTATAGGTGTGTCAGCCACCCACGCCGAACTGCTCCGCGCCGCGGACCTCAGGGTCACCGCGCCGCGGCTGGCCGTGCTCGCCGAGGTGGAAGCACACCCTCATGCCACCGCCGAAACCATCCGACAGGCCGTCCGGGACCGCTTGGGCACCGTCTCGACCCAAGCCGTCTATGACGTACTGCGCGCCCTGACCGACGCCCGGATCCTGCGCCGCATCGAACCCGACGGCTCACCGGGCCGGTTCGAACTCTACCGCGGCGACAACCACCACCACGTGGTGTGCCGGGGGTGCGGCGCCATCAACGACGTACCGTGCGCCGTCGGTGCGGCCCCGTGCCTGCACGCCAGCGATGACCACGGCTTCGCGATCGAGGCCGCCGAGGTCATCTACTGGGGCACCTGCCCGGACTGCCAGCGGGCACGTTCCGGCGACACCGCCGCAGCGCAGGCGTGAGCCCGGACCACCATCGACGACTCTGCGACCATGCCAGTTTCCACCTACGAAGGAGAGAAGGAATGACCCAGGACAACAACCGACCGCTCACCACCGCGGCCGGCGCGCCCGTGTGGGACAACGACAACGCGGTCACCGCCGGCCCGCGCGGGCCGATGCTGCTGCAGGACGTGTGGTTCCTGGAGAAGTTGGCCCACTTCGACCGTGAGGTCATCCCCGAGCGGCGGATGCACGCCAAGGGCTCGGGCGCCTGGGGCACCTTCACCGTGACCAACGACATCACCCAGTACTCCCGGGCCAAGATCTTCTCCCAGATCGGCAAGCAGACCGAGATGTTCGCCCGGTTCTCCACCGTGGCCGGTGAGCGCGGCGCGGCCGACGCCGAACGCGACATCCGCGGCTTCGCCCTGCGCTTCTACACCGAGGAGGGCAACTGGGACATGGTGGGGAACAACACCCCGGTGTTCTTCCACCGCGACCCGCACAAGTTCCCGGACCTCAACCGCGCGGTGAAGCGCAACCCCCGCACCAACCTGCGCGATGCGGAGATCAACTGGGACTTCTGGACGAACCTGCCCGAGGCCCTGCACCAGGTCACCTACGTCATGGGTGACCGGGGCATCCCCGCCAGCTACCGGCACATGCACGGCTTCAGCTCCCACGCGTACTCCATGATCAACGCCCAGGGCGAGCGGGTGTACGTGATGATGCACTTCAAGACCCAGCAGGGCATCAAGAACCTCACCGACGCCGAGGCGGCCGCAGTGATCGCCGAGGACCGTGAGTCCTCCCAGCGTGACCTGTACGAGGCCATCGAGCGCGGGGACTTCCCCAAGTGGAAGATGTACATCCAGGTGATGACCCCCGAGCAGGCGGCCAACCACCGCTTCAACCCCTTCGACCTGACCAAGGTGTGGTCGCAGAAGGAGTTCCCGCTCATCGAGGTCGGCGAGTTCGAGTTGAACCGCAACCCGGACAACTACTTCCAGGACGTGGAGCAGGTGGCCTTCACCCCGGCCAACGTGGTGCCCGGCATCGGCTTCTCCCCCGACCGGATGCTGCAGGGCCGGTTGTTCTCCTACGGTGACGCCGCCCGCTACCGCCTGGGGGTGAACCACCACCAGATCCCGGTGAACCACCCGCGCGCGGCGCAGAACGTCAACACCTACCACCGCGACGGCCAGGGCCGGGTGGACGGTAACGCGGGCTCGATGCCCAGTTACACCCCGAACAACTACGGACGGCTCGAGGCCGACCCCTCCTACCGGGAGCCGGGCATGGCCGTGGGTGACTACGCCGACCGGTTCGACTTCCGGGAGGACGACGACAACTACTTCGAGCAGCCCGGTGACCTGTTCCGGCTGATGAGCCCGGAGGAGCAGCAGCGTCTGTTCGCCAATACCGCACGGGCCATCAACGGGGCCTCGGAGGCCACCATCGAGCGGCACATCCACAACTGCACCCAGGCCGACCCGGCCTACGGTGAAGGTGTCCGCCGCGCGATCGAGGCGCTCAAGGCCGGCACCCTGAAGGACACCGAGCCCAACACCGACAACGTCCCCGCCGAGACCGCCTCGGTGAACTGATCGAAAGCGGTCCGCGCAGTGGGCCCGGCCACCACGTGAGGTGAGCCGGCCACGCACAGCGGCAGGGCAAACGCCCGGGCGACCCCAGGTCGCCCGGGCGTTGTCATGTCCGACCCTGCCCGGCCTACTCCAGCAAGTCGGTCCGGCCGAACAGTGCCGCTGTCTCCAGCGCGCTGGGCGTGCCGGCGTGCAGGTCCGCCCCGGCGGCGCGCAGCAGCGCCACGATCTCGTCCTCACCCTTGAAGATCGCCCCGGCGATGGGTGCCTGGTTGCGGGCATTGGGCAGGTCCACGTCCGCGCCCCGGTCGATCAGGCCCTGCACCGTCTCGGCATGCCCGTGGTAGGCGGCCAGCATCAGCAAGGTGTTGCCCTCACCGTCCTGCACATCCACCGCCAGACCCCGGTCGATGAACTCCAGCAGCTCATCGGTCTGCCCCTGCCGGGCCAGGTCCATCGCGATCTCGATGATCCGGGCCACCTGCTCTTCCGAAAGTGCCATGCCGCCATCGTAGGGACTGCGGCCCGCCCCGGCGCGGTCGGGCGGATCCGGCGCCGCGTCAGTCCCCGTCCAGGTGTGCCCCGGCGGCGAACTGGGACTCGTACAACTGGGCGTAGGCCCCGCCGGCCTCCAGGAGCTGTTGGTGGCTGCCCTGTTCCACGATCGCCCCGTCCTGCATCACCAGGATCACGTCCGCGTCGCGGATCGTGGACAGCCGGTGGGCGATGACGAAACTGGTGCGACCCCGCCGCAACGCGCCCATCGCCTCCTGCACCAGGGCCTCGGTGCGGGTGTCCACCGAACTGGTCGCCTCGTCCAGGATCAGGATCGGCGGATCGGCCAGGAACGCCCGGGCGATGGTGAGC
This sequence comes from uncultured Ruaniaceae bacterium, assembly GCA_938004115.1. Lineage (GTDB taxonomy): Bacteria > Actinomycetota > Actinomycetes > Actinomycetales > Beutenbergiaceae > CALKWS01. The sequence goes on along the minus strand of CALKWS010000086.1, from coordinate 9,996 downwards.
AACTGCTTCTCCCCCGCGCTCACCGCCGTGCCGCGGACGCCCTCGTCATCGATCAGCGTCTGGTACCCATCCGGCAGCGTCCGCACGAACGGATCCACGTGTGTGGCCTGCGCGGCCCGGACCAGCGCGTCCTGATCCACCTCCCCATCCACGCCGTAGGCGATGTTCTCCGCGATCGTGCCGGAGTGCAGCCAGGTGTCCTGCAGCACCATCCCGATCTTCGAGCGCACCTGGGCCCGGGGCACCGAGGCGATGTCCACCCCGTCCAGGGTGATCTGCCCGGAGTCCACCTCGTAGAACCGCATGAGCAGGTTCACCAAGGTGGTCTTGCCTGCCCCGGTGGGGCCCACGATCGCCACGGTCTGGCCCGGCTCGGCCACCAGGGAGAGGGACTCGATCAACGGTGTGTCCGGGCGGTAGCGGAAGGAGATGTTCCGGAACTCCACCCGGCCGCGGACCGTGGCCGGCAATCCTCGCCCCTCGGCCACCGGCGGGTCCTCGCGCTCCTCCGGTGCGTTGAGGACCTCGAAGACGCGCTCGGCCGACGCCGCTCCGGACTGCAGCAGGTTCAGCATCCCGGCGATCTGCGTGATCGGCTGGCCGAACTGGCGGGAGTACTGGATGAACGCCTGGACCTCCCCGATGGTCAGGTGCCCGGAGATCACCCGCAGCCCGCCGATCACGGCCACCAGGACGTACCCGATGTTGGACATCATCCCGGTCACCGGTTGCATGATCCCGGTGATGAACTGGGCCCGGTAGGACGCCCGGTACAACGCCTCGTTCTCGGTGGCGAAGGTCTCCTGGGCGGTGCGTTCGTGGCCGAACACCGTGACCAGCGCGTGCCCGGTGTACATCTCCTCCACGTGCCCGTTGAGCGTGCCGGTGCGGCGCCATTGCTCGGTGAACTCCGGCTGGGACCGCCGGGCGATGCGCGCCACGATGAGCCCGGTCAGCGGCACCGTCACCAGCGCTACCAACGCCAGCAGCGGGGAGATGATCACCATCATCGTCAGCACCGAGGCGATGGTCAGCACCGCGGTGATCAGTTGCGACAGGGTCTGCTGCAGGGTCTGGGCAAGGTTGTCCACGTCGTTCGTCATGCGTGACAGCAGTTCCCCCCGCTGACGGGCATCGACGTAGGACAGCGGCACCCGGGAGAGTTTCTGCTGGAGCTTGCGGCGCAACTTGGCCAGGGTGCGCTGCACCGCCACCGTGGTGAGCACCCCCTGGGCCCACATCGACACCGCCCCGAGTGCGTACACCCCGGTGATCAGCACCAGCATCCGTGCCAGGGCGGTGAAGTCCACCCCGGTGCCGAGCATGCCGGCCACCACGATGTCGGTGGCCATGCCCAGCAGCATCGGGCCGGCGGCGTTGAGCACCACGCCCAGCGCGCCGAGGGCGATCCCGGTGACGATCCGCGCTCGCTGGTCGGCCAGCTCGCGCAGCATCCGCCGCAGCGTGGGCCTGAAGTTCGCGGGGCGCTGCCCGGGCCGGGGACCGGCCTGGGCGGTCACGTCCGGGTCCCGGTCGTCCTGGGCCACGTCGGCCTTCTCCCGGGCACTCATCGTGCGGCCTCGGCGGCGTTGAGCTGGGAGTTGACGATCTCGGCGTAGGTCTCGTTCCCGGCGAGCAACTCGGTGTGGGTGCCTGCCCCCACCAGCCGCCCGTGGTCCAGCACCAGGATCTGATCGGCGTCCCGGATGGTGGCCACCCGCTGGGCCACCACGATCACCGTGGAGTCCTTCGTCGCCGGGCGCATCGCTGCCCGCAGCGCCGCGTCGGTGCGGTAGTCCAACGCGGAGAAGGAATCGTCGAACAGGTAGATCGGGGCCCGCCGGATCAGCGCCCGGGCGATCGACAACCGCTGGCGCTGCCCACCGGAGACATTGGTGCCGCCCTGGGCGATCGTGGCGTGCAGGCCCCCATCCATATCCGCGACGAAGTCCGCGGCCTGGGCGATGCGCAGCGCCTCCCACATCTCCTCCTCGGTGGCCTCCGCGCGCCCGAACGCGAGGTTGGAGGCGACCGTGCCGGAGAACAGGTAGGGCCGCTGGGGCACCAGTCCGATCATGGTGCGCAGCAGGGCCGGGTCCAGGTCGCGCACGTCCACGCCGTCCAGCAGCACCCGGCCCCCGGTGGCGTCGAACAGTCGCGGGATGAGGTTGACCAGGGTCGACTTGCCGGCACCGGTGGACCCGATCACCGCGGTGGTCTGCCCGGGCCGGGCGGTGAAGGAGATCTGGTGCAAGACGTCCGCGTCGGCTCCCGGGTAGCCGAAGCTCACCTGGTCCAGGTGCACCAGCCCGCGCACCCGGGCGGGGCGTTCGGGCCGGGCCGGCGGGGTAAGCGTCGGGACGGAGTCGAGGACCTCCTGGATGCGTCCGCCCGACACCAGCGCCCGCGGGGCGAACATCACCAGCATGGTGGCCAGCATCACCGACATCAGGATGAACATCAGGTACGCCAGGAACGCCACCAGTGCACCGACCTGGGTCTGCCCGTCCTCCACCCGGTGCCCGCCGAACCAGATCACCAGCACCGAGGCACCGTTGATGATGAACATCACCAGCGGGAAGGCCAGGGCCATGAGTTTGCCGACCTTGATCGCCACGTCCTGCAGCGCCAGATTGGCCTCGGCGAACCTGGCGGCTTCGCGCGGTTCCTTCACGAACGCCCGGATCACCCGGATACCGCTCAGTTGTTCCCGCATCACCCGGTTCAGCCCGTCCAGGCGTTCCTGCATCGCGCGGAAGTGCGGGATCGCGCGCCGCACCACCAGGCCCATGGCGATCGCCAGTGCCGGGACCACGGCCACCACCAGCACCGACAGCCCCGTATCGGTGCGCAACGCCATGATCACCCCGCCGAGCAGCATGAACGGGGCCATGAGGATCATGATGAGCGTGAACAGCACCAGCATCTGCACCTGTTGCACGTCATTGGTGGTGCGGGTGATCAGCGACGGCGCGCCGAACCCGGAGATCTCCTGGGTGGAGAACCGCTGCACCCGGGTGAACAGCGCTTGGCGCACGTCCCGGCCCACGCCCATCGCCGTGCGGGCGCCGATGTACACCGCACCCACCGCGGCTACCACCTGGACGGCGGCGATCGCGAGCATGAGCACGCCCAGGCGCAGGATCAGGCCGGTGTCCCCGGGCACGATGCCCTCATCGATGATCCGCGCGTTGAGGTTGGGCAGCAGCAGCATCGCGATGGTCTGGGCGAACTGCAGCACACAGACCGCCAGGATCGCTCCCCGGTAGGGCCGGAGGAACCGGCCCATCAACGCACGCACACGGTGACGCTACACCGGCGCGCCAACGTTTATGCGGGCCGCGGCCGGACGTTCGCCAGCAGCGCAGGCCCGGGGCCGTCACCGCCCGGCCGGCACGACGTCGTCACACCGGCCAGGCACGGGAGTCCTACTGCTGCGGGGGTGGCGGGGGCGGGGGCACGTCCCCGTCCTCGGCCGGGAGCTGCTCGCCCTCGGGGGTCTGCCCGGCCTCGGCCGCCTGGGAGAACGGCCGGCCGGAGCGCTCCCCGGCGGTGGTGGCCTCCGCGGTGGCCTCGGTGACCTGGCCGCGTGCTTCCCGCAGCGCCTCGGAGGGGTCCTGCAGTGCCGTCTCCGGCAGTTCCACGTCCAACCCCTCGATGTGCTCGGCGGTGGAGACCCGTTCCTTCCGCCGGCGCCCGCGCCGGCCCGAGGGACCATCCTGCGCAGCCGGACCGTCGTCGTCGCCGCCGTTTCCGCCGTCGTCGTCACTATCGAAGCCCGGCGGGGGCTGCTCGCCGCCGAAGGCCGAGGCGATCGAACCGAGCGCCGCGGTGAACTCGGTGGGGATGACCCAGAGTTTGGAGGAGGAGCCGTTGGCGATCTGCGGCAGCATCTGCAGGTACTGGTAGGCCAGCAGTTTCGGACCGGCGTCCCCGCGGTGGATGGCGTCGAAGACCTGCAGGATCGCCCGGGACTCACCCTGGGCCTTGAGGATCGCGGACTGGGCCTGACCCTCGGCGCGCAGGATCGCGGCCTGCTTCTCACCCTCGGCGGTGAGGATCTGGGACTGCTTGACGCCCTCGGCGGTGAGGATCGCCGCACGCCGGTCCCGCTCGGCACGCATCTGCTGTTCCATCGAGCCCTGCACCGAGGCCGGCGGGTCGATCGCCTTGAGTTCCACCCGGTTCACCCGGATGCCCCACCGGCCGGTGGCCTCATCGAGCACCCCGCGCAGTTGGCCGTTGATCTGGTCCCGGCTGGTCAGCGTCTGCTCCAGGTCCATCGAGCCGATCACGTTCCGCAGCGTGGTCACGGTGAGCTGCTCGATACCGGTGATGTAGTTCGCGATCTCATACGTCGCGTCCTTGGGGTTGGTCACCTGGAAGTAGATGACCGTGTCGATGCTCACCACGAGGTTGTCGGAGGTGATCACCGGCTGCGGGGCGAAGGAGACGACCTGCTCACGCAGGTCCACCCCGGCGCGCACCCGGTCGATGAACGGGATCAGGAAGTGCAGTCCGGCGTACATCGTGGACTGGTAGCGCCCGAGGCGCTCGATGATGAGTGCCACCGCCTGGGGCACGATCCGGATCGACTGGCGGATCGCCACGATCACGAAGATGGCGAAGACGACCGCCACCACGATGAAACCGATTTGGGCTCCGGTCACGCTATTCCCTCATTCTCTCGGACGGGTGCGGTGCAGTCCCGGACGGGCGCGGGCTACTCCTCGGTACAGCCTAGGGGGTCACCGGCCCGGCGGTGACCGTTCCGGGGACGGGCCGGGCGTCAGTACCCGGGCCCGGGCGGCCCGTAGGGCTGGCTCGGGTTGGTCTCCACCGGTGCCGGCGCCACGATCGCGGTGGCACCGTCGATGCGCACCACGGTCACCTGCGCACCCACCGGCAGCACCACACCGGGCGTCTCGGTGCGGGCGGTCCAGACCTCCCCGGTGAGCTTCACCCGGCCGGCGCGGTCGGAGACGTCGGAGACCACGGTCGCCATCCGCCCGCGGTGGGCATCCACGTTGGTACGGGCCTCGGGGGTGTTGGACTTGAGTTTGGCCAGCGCCCATGGGCGGACCAGCACCAGCAACCCGGCGGAGACGACGGCGGCGATGATCAGTTGCAGCCAGAACGGGGCTCCCAGTGCCCCGGCGATCGCCGCCGCGGTGGCGCCGCCGGCGAGCATGAGGAACAGCAGGTCCACGGTGAGCATCTCGATGACGCCCAGCACCAGGGCCGCCCCGAGCCACCACAGCCAGCCCATCGCCTACCTCCTCCGTCGCGTACGGCCCATTCTAAACGACCCGTAAACGCCGCCGGCCCGGTGCCGCCGCGAACCGGGACTCGCCCGTCCGCCTGCAGCGTCCTGCGCCCACGGCGACTATCTGCGGTGAGCGTGGGTCAGACGTGCGCGCCGGCCGTCTGCAGGCTCGGCTGACGGCCCCGGGCGCTCCACCGCTGCCCGTGCCGTTCCACCACCAGATCCACCCCGAAGGTGCGCGAGAGGTTCTCCTCGGTCATCACCGAGAACAACTCGCCGCTGGCCTCGACCTTGCCCTCCCGCAGCAGCAGCGCATCGGTGAAGCCCTCGGGTACCTCCTCCACGTGGTGGGTGATCAGCACCAGCACCGGGGACGCCAGGTCCCGGGCCAGTTCGGTCAGGGCCCCCATCAGTTCCTCCCGGCCGCCCAGGTCCAGGCCCGCGCCGGGCTCGTCGAGGATGAGCAGTTCCGGGTCGGTCATCAGCGCCCGGGCGATCTGGGTGCGTTTGCGCTCCCCCTCGGACAGGGTGCCGAAGCGGCGTTGCGCCAGATCGGCCACCCCGAAGGCGGCCAGCAGGTCCATCGCCCGGGAGTCGTCCACGTCCTCGTAGGACTCCCGCCACCGGCCAGTCACCCCGTAGGAGGCGGTGCGCACCACGTCCAGGGCGGTCTCCCCACCGGGGATGCGTTCCGCCAGGGCCGCACTGGCCAAACCGATGAGTGGGCGCAGTTCGAACACGTCCACCGCGCCCAGCCGCTCACCGAAGATCTCCACGGTGCCGGACGTGGGGTGCATCTGGGTGGCGGCCAGTTGCATCAGGGTGGTCTTGCCGGCGCCGTTGGGGCCGAGGACCACCCACCGGTCCCCTTCATCGACCGACCAGTTCACGCCGTCGAGAATGTTCTTGGCGCCTCGGCGCACCGTCACATCGGTCAGGTTGAGCACGTCACCCATATCGCCACAGCCTAGTTCACCTACGGTGGGTGCTATGTCCGTGGACATCCCCCGATCGATACTCGTCGCGCTGTGGGCGCCGCGTCTTGGTGAGGCTCCCGACCCGGCCGAGGTGGCGGTGGCCGCCCAGGCGGTGCGCGGGGAGGCCGACGACGACGCTCACGGCACGAGCAGCGCGGAGTTGCTCGCGCAGGTGGCCGGCACGGCGATTCTGGCGGCCCTGCCGGTCCCCGGTGACCCGATCCGCCTCCCGGCCCCGGCGAGGTCGGGCGCGTTGGCGGCCGAACAGGTGGTGGTCAGCGGTCCCCCGGGCGGGGCCCCCGGGCTGTTGCGGGTGGCCGTGCCCCGGGAGCAGCCCTTCGGGTCCGAATGGGAACCGGGCGAGCTCCTCGGCTGGCAGGTGCACAGTGAACCCGTGGACGGCACCTCCTGGGTGCCGCCGGTGGTGACCATGGCCGAGGCGCGCACCGGGCTGGCCGAGGCGCTGAATCTGGCGATCGAGACGCTCACGAGTATGGACGTGGCCCGGTGGCGGGAGGACGCCGCCGAGGAGATCGCCATGCTGGGCAGCGATGAGTTACCGGCCCCGCTGGTGAACCGGATCCCCCCGGGACTGGACTCCCGCAGGCTGCACGTGCTCTCCCGTGCGGTGCGGTTGCGGGCGATCGTGGACCTGGCCACCGAGGACGACGGGGCGGCGGTGAACTCCTGGCAGGCCGATCAGCGCACCGCGGCGCTGCGGCACGTGGCCTCCGCGGCCCGGGCGGCGCTGTCGGCGGTGACCGCCTCGGGGTTCTGAGGCGCTCAGCCCAGCACGCTGCGGTACACCTGCAGCGTGCGCTCGCCGATCGCGTCCCAGGAGAAGTGTTCCTGGGCGCGCCGGTACCCGGCGCGACCCATCCGCGCCGCCCGCTCGGGGTCCTGCAGCACGGTGGTCAACGCGGCGGCAAGGTCGGCGACGAACTGCTCCGGCCGGTGCGGGGTGCCAGAACCGTCGTCGGTCTGCTCCAGCGGCACCAGCAGCCCGGTGACGCCGTCCTGCACCACCTCGGGGATGCCCCCGGTGGCCGAGGCCACCACCGGCAGGCCCAGGGCCATCGCTTCCAGGTTCACGATGCCCAGTGGTTCGTAGATCGAGGGGCAGGCAAACACGGTGGCGGCGGCCAGCAGCCCGACCACGTCCTGGTGCGGGAGCATCCGGTCGATCCAGATCACGTTCGGGTGGGTCTGGCGCAGCCGGGCCACCGCGGCGGTGGTCTCCTCGGCGATCTGCTCGGTGTCCGGGGCCCCGGCGCACAGCACGAGCTGGACGTCGGCGGGCAACTGGTGGGCCGCCTCGATCAGGTAGGCCAGTCCCTTCTGCCGGGTGATGCGGCCCACGAAGATCACCGTGGGCCGCCCGGGGTCCACCCCGTGGCGGCGGGCGATTTCCTCGCTGGCCTCCGCTGGTGGGGCTGCCCACCGCTGCAGGTCCACCCCGTTGTGCACCACGTGCACCCGGGCAGGGTCCACCGCAGGGTAGGAGCGCAGGATGTCCTGGCGCATCGCGGCGCTGACGGCGATGATGCCCGCTGCGGACGCATACGCGGTGGCTTCGGCCCAGCTGGACAAGGCGTACCCGCCGCCCAGCTGCTCGGCCTTCCACGGCCGCAGCGGTTCCAGGGAGTGCGCGCTGAGCACGTGCGGGATTCCGTGCAGCAGCCCGGCCAGGTGACCGCCCAGGTTGGCGTACCAGGTGTGGGAGTGCACCAGGTCCGCACCGCCCACGTCGGCCGCCATCGCCAGGTCCACCCCGAAGGTGCGCAGCGCCTGGTTGGCACCGGCCAACGTCTCCGGCTCCGCATAGCCGTGCACGCCGTCCTGCGCGCGCGGCCCGTCGAAACAGCGGACCTGCACCTCCACCCGCTCGCGCAGCACCCGGGCGAGTTCGGTCACGTGCACCCCGGCGCCGCCGTAGACGTGCGGGGGGTATTCGCGGGTGAGCAGGTCCACACGCATGGACATCCTTTCCGTGGCGTGGTACCTGCACCGGCGACACGCCTGCAACGACGGCTTGCGGATCGGTGGCCGATCCCGGTGGGCTCAGCCTAGGGTTCATTGCATGGCCACACCACGGGTACTCGCAATCGTCCTCGCCGGTGGAGAGGGTAAGCGGCTGATGCCGTTGACCACCGACCGGGCCAAGCCCGCGGTGCCCTTCGGCGGTATCTACCGGCTCATCGACTTCGCCCTGTCCAACATCGTCAACTCCGGGTACCTGCGGGTGGTGGTGCTCACGCAGTACAAGTCCCACTCCCTGGACCGGCACATCGCCAAGACCTGGCGGATGAGTTCCCTGCTGGGCAACTACGTGGCGCCGGTGCCGGCCCAGCAACGGGTGGGCAAGAACTGGTTCCTGGGCAGCGCCGATGCGATCTACCAGTCCCTGAACCTCATCGATGACGAGCGCCCGGACATCGTGGTGGTGGTCGGGGCCGACCACGTGTACCGGATGGACTTCTCCCAGATGGTGGCCGCCCACATCGACTCCGGGGCGGAGATGACCGTGGCCGGCATCCGCCAGCCGATCTCCCTGGCCGACCAGTTCGGGGTGATCTCTGCCGATCCCTCCGACCCCGGCCGGATCGCGGAGTTCCTGGAGAAGCCCACCGACCCCCAGGGTCTGGCCGACTCCCCCACCGAGGTGCTCGCCTCGATGGGTAACTACGTGCTCACCGCCGACGCCCTGGTGGAGGCGGTGCGCCAGGACGCCAAGTCCACCACCTCCAGACACGACATGGGCGGGGACATCGTGCCCTACTTCGTGGACAAGGGGCAGGCGGGGCTGTACGACTTCATCCACAACGACGTGCCCGGATCCACCGACCGGGACCGGGACTACTGGCGCGACGTGGGGACGTTGGACGCCTACTACGAGGCCAATATCGACCTGATCAACGTCGAGCCGGTGTTCAACGTGTACAACGACGCCTGGCCGGTGCACACCGGGTATGTGGGCCTGCCGCCGGCGAAGTTCGTCTTCTCCGACGCCGACCGCACCGGCCACGCCCGCGATTCGATCATCTCCCCGGGAGTGGTGGTCTCCGGCGGGGACGTGCTCGGGTCCATCCTGTCCCCCGACACCCGGGTGCACTCCTGGTCGTTGGTGCAGGACTCGGTGCTGCTGGACGGGGTGACGGTGCACCGGCACGCGCGGGTGCACAAGGCCATCCTGGACAAGAACGTCGTCGTGGCCGAGGGGGCCACCGTCGGGGTGGATCCGGAACTGGATCGCTCCCGGGGCTTCACCGTCACCGACTCCGGGGTGACCGTGGTGCCCAAGGGCGCCCGGGTCGATGCCGCATGACCCGCCACCTGGTGGTGCTGGATGTGGATTCCACGTTCATCGCCGCGGAGCAGATCGACCTGCTGGCGCAGCACGCCGGGGTGGGCGCAGAGGTAGCGGCGATCACCGAACGTGCCATGGCCGGGGAACTGGACTTCGCGGCGGCCCTGCGCGAACGGGTCGCCGCTCTGGCCGGACTGCCCGCGACGGTGCTGACCGAGGTGCGCGCACAGATCCGGCTCAATCCCGGTGCGGCGGAGTTGATCGGCGAGTTGCACCGGCGCCAATGGCCGGTGGGGCTGGTCTCCGGCGGGTTCCACGAGATCATCGACCCGCTGGCCGCCGAGCACAGGATCACCAGGGTGCAGGCGAACCGGTTGATGGTCGACGACGCCGGTCACCTGACCGGGCAGGTGCGCGGCCCGATCGTGGACCGGGCCGCCAAGGAG
>CALKWS010000085.1 GCA_938004115.1 uncultured Ruaniaceae bacterium | reverse complement strand
TCGAAGGCACCGTCAAGGACGGTGACGACCCGCTCCCTGGGTGTGGCCGTGGCATCCAGGCCGACGAGGTGCACCTGCACCTGGGCATCGGTCGCGTGGGCCAGGTGCCGGCAGATCCCAGCGGTGACCTCGGCGACGTCGGCGTCCACCCGCAGTGTCGCGATCTCCTGGGCACCGTCGCCCAGCGCCGCCAGGAGCAGGGTGTGCTCCGGCCCGATGACGATGGTGGCCACGGGGACCTCGGACGTGCCGATCCGCAACCAGCCCACCGCTGCGGTGAGGGTGTCTCCCACCGTGATGGCCGGGCCCGATGGCAGGCCCATGCCGTTGCGCTCCCGCCAGAGCCCGCGGGCTGCCAGGGACTCCCGTCCGGACCGGCCCGGTTCGACGGCGATCCCCAGGGCGCGGCGGGAGATGGCGCCGGCCGCGGTGTCGCGCAGGCAGAGCAGGTCGGCGAGTTCGGCGGCATCCAGGCGCACGGCGGGCGCGTCGCGGACGGAATCGGAGGCCATGGGCCGTCACGCTACGGTCCGCGGGCGGGTGTGCCCAGGCGGGACGGGGCGGAACGTTCCGGGTCGTCGCCCGGCCTCAGGCGGGGTCGAACACCAGCACCGGCCGCCACTGGTCCTCACGGCGCCGCAGCAGGGCGATGACCCGACCGTCCGGACCGGCGGCGGCCACCGGTTCCGGCTCGGCGCCGGCGGGGTGGGTCGGTGCGGGGCCGGTGGCCCCGATCGACTGTCCGAACCGTACTGCTCGTACCTGATCCTCGGTCAACGCCAGCACGTCGAACATCGCGCGGGTCACCGCGGTGACGTCCCGGATGGCCAGGGTCTGGGCACCGTCGGACAGCGAGCCCAGGTCCTGAGCGTCCTGGACCGCGAACGCCCCCACGCGCGTGCGGCGCAGGGCGGTGAGGTGCCCGCCGGTGCCCAGGGCGGCGCCGAGATCGCGCGCCAGCGCCCGGATATAGGTGCCCGCGGAGCAGACCACGCGCACGTCCACGTCCAGGACCTGCGTACCGTCCCCGGCCCTGCCCGGCCGCGCGGGAGCGGTCATCTCGAAGACGTCGATGCGCACCGGCCGTGCGTCGAGCTCCACCTGCTCGCCGGCGCGCACCCGAGCATAGGCACGTTCGCCGTCGACCTTGATCGCCGAGACCGCACTGGGCACCTGTTGGATCGCTCCGGTCAACGCCGCCATCTGGTCGCCGAGCCGCTGCTCGGTGTCGGCAGGTACTCCGGCGCCGGGCTGGATCTGCCCCTCGGCGTCATCGGTGGTGCTGTCCTGCCCGAGCCGGATGGTGGCGGTGTACTCCTTGTCCGCACCTACCAGGTGGGTCAGCAGCCGCGTGGCGCGGTTGACCCCGAGCACCAGGAGCCCGGTGGCCATCGGGTCCAGGGTCCCGGCGTGGCCGACCTTACGCGTCCCGGCCAGGCGCCGGACCCGGGCTACCACGTCGTGACTGGTCCACCCGGGCGGCTTGTCGATCAGCGCCAGGCCGTCACCGGGGTCAGTCCTGGGGCGGTTCATCGGCGGTGGGTACCGACTCCTCGGCCGGGCGCCGGTACGGGTCGGGTTCACCGGCGTAGGTGGCGCCCTCCCGACGGCGTGCCAGTTCGGCGTCCCGGGCGGCCGCTTCCCGCAGCGCCTGTTCCATGTGCGCGGCGGTGTCCGGGAGCGCGTCGGGGACGAACTCCAGGCTCGGGGTGAGCCGGATGCCCACCTGCTTGCCCACCTCGGAGCGGATCAGGCCGCGGGCGGACTCCAGCGCCGCGGCACTGGCCTCCCGGTCGGCGTTCTCGCCGAGCACGGTATAGAACACCGTGGCGTGCTGCAGGTCACCGGTGACGCGCACGTCGGTCACGGTGACGAACCCCAGGCGGGGGTCCTTGATCCGGGTGTCCAGCATCGTGGCGACGACCTGGTGGATCCGGTCGGCGACCCTGCGGGTCCGGGGATTGTCGGTCATGCTGCTCCTTGCGGGCCAACGTTCGTTCAGACCATCTCGTTCAGACCATCTGGGCCCGGCAACCGGGCGGCGCCCACGCAGTGCTGCGCGGGCGCCGCCCGACCGGGTGCCTCAGTCGCGGGGCTTCTCCCGCATCTCGAAGGTTTCGATGATGTCACCCTCGGCGATGTCCTTCACGCCCAGGCCGATACCGCACTCGAAGCCCTCCCGGACCTCGGTGACGTCGTCCTTCTCCCGGCGCAGGGACTGGATGGTGAGGTTGTCCGCCACCACCACACCGTCGCGCAGCAGCCGGGCCTTGGCGTTGCGCCGGATGAGGCCGGAGCGGACGATCGAACCGGCGATGTTGCCCGCCCGGGAGGAGCGGAAGATCTGCCGGATCTCGGCGGTGCCGAGCTGGACCTCCTCGAACTCGGGTTTGAGCATGCCCTTCAGGGCGCGCTCGACGTCCTCGATCGCGGAGTAGATGACCGAGTAGTACTTGATCTCCACGCCCTCGCGGTCGGCGAGGTCGGCCACCCGGTCCTCCGGGCGGACGTTGAACCCGATGATCACCGCGTTGTCCACGGTGGCCAGGTTGACGTCGTTCTGGGTGATGGCACCCACACCGCGGTGGATGATCCGCAGGTCGACCTCGTCGCCCACGTCGATCTTCAGCAGGGCGTCCTCCAGTGCCTCCACGGCACCGGACACGTCGCCCTTGAGGACCAGGTTGAGCGTCTCGACCTTGCCCTGCTCCAGCGCCTGGGTGAACTCCTCCAGGGAGATCCGCTTGCGGCGCTTGGCCAGGGTCGCGGCGCGTTCGGCGGCCTCGCGCTTATCGGCGATCTGCCGTGCGGTGCGGTCGTCGGGGGCCACCAGGAAGGTGTCCCCGGCGCGTGGCACCGAGGTCAGTCCGAGGACCTGCACCGGGCGCGCCGGTAGGGCCACGTCGAGGGCCTCGCCGTGGTCGTCGAACATCGCCCGGACCCGCCCGTGGGCGGTGCCGGCCACGATCGCGTCGCCGACGGCCAGCGTGCCCGACTGCACCAGCACCGTGGCCACCGCTCCGCGCCCGCGGTCGAGTTTGGCCTCGATCGCGACCCCGCGCGCACCCTTGTCGGGGTTCGCGCGTAGGTCCAGGGCGGCATCGGCGGTCAGCAGCACCGCTTCGAGCAGGTCGTCGATGCCCCTCCCCTCACGGGCCGAGACCTCCACGAACATGGTGTCGCCGCCGTACTCCTCGGCCACCAGGTTGTATTCGGTGAGCTGGGAGCGCACCTTGTCCGGGTTCGCCTCGGGCAGGTCAACCTTGTTGACCGCGACCACGATCGGCACTCCGGCCGCCTGGGCGTGGTTGATGGCCTCCACCGTCTGCGGCATCACACCGTCATCGGCGGCGACCACCAGGATCGCGATGTCGGTGACCTCCGCACCACGGGCACGCATCGCGGTGAACGCCTCGTGACCGGGGGTGTCGATGAAGGTCAGGGCACGGGTCTCGCCCTCGTGCTCGGTGTGCACCTGGTAGGCACCGATGTGCTGGGTGATGCCGCCGGCCTCGGTGGCCGGGTGCTCGGTCTGCCGGATGGCGTTGAGCAGCCGCGTCTTACCGTGGTCGACGTGACCCATGACGGTCACCACCGGCGGCCGGGGTTCGAGGTCCTCGTCGCTCTCGGCCTCTTCCTCGCCCTTCAGGTCGATGTCGAAGGACTCGAGGAGTTCCCGGTCCTCCTCCTCCGGGGAGACGACCTCGACGACGTACCCCAGTTCGGCGCCCAGCGTGGCGAAGGTGTCCTCATCCAGGGACTGGGTGGCCGTGGCCATCTCCCCCAGGTGGAACAGCACCGTGACCAGGGCTGCGGGGTTGGCGTCGATGCGGTCGGCGAAGTCGGTCAGCGAGGCGCCGGCACGGATCCGGATGACGGTGTTGCCGTCACCGCGGGGTACCTGCACGCCGCCCGGTGTGGGAGCAGCCTGCTGCTCGAACTCCTGGCGCTTGGCGCGCTTGGACTTGCGGCTACGAGCCGGCCGGCCGCCGCCGCGGCCGAACGCGCCCTGGGTGGCGCCTCGGCCACCACGCCCAC
>CALKWS010000084.1 GCA_938004115.1 uncultured Ruaniaceae bacterium | reverse complement strand
CAGATCGTCGGTGCGGTACGGCGTACCCAGGTCGGTCAGGGTCAACGGGTCCACCGCCCGGACGGTGCCGGGTGAGGGCTCCACCAGCACTACCTGACCGCCGCCGATGAGCACCCACGTCTCGGTGTCGGCGCCGCGGGAGCCGGAGGCCACCAGGCCCGCGAGGTTGATCGCGGTCAGTTCACCGGTGGCCGGGTCGGCCACGATCAGGTGCCCGTCCCGCTGGCTGACCTCCATCTGGCTCCCCTCGGCGCCGACCACCAGGCGCCGTTCGGGTTCCCCGGTGGCGGGGTTGACCTGCACCACCCGGCCGTCGTCGTCGGGCAGCCAGGTCTGCCCGTCGGTCATGTCCAGCACGGTCGCTGCCACGCCGTTGCCGACCACGGCCCCGAGCACGAGCAGTGCCCCGGCCAGGGCCACGCCGACCTCGACGAAACCCCGATCACGGCCCCCCTGCGGGCGCCCCCTCAGCCTTTTCACCCTGCCTCCTCAATGCTGGCAGATAGTACCTGGACAACGTGTTTGTCTGCGCCGGTGACCAAAAGGCCCCGGCCTTGGCCCTGCAAGGGCTCGAAACTGCTCATCGGCACCTGGGTGGACAGCAGCGTGCCGTCGGCGCCGTCGGGACTTAGCAGCAGGCCGCGGCGGGCGCGGCGCAACGCCGTGATCAGGCCGGGCACGTGCTGGCGAGAGCGGGCGTCGTCGGTGTCACCGGTGCCCACCACCGCGGTGCCCTCGGCCCGCGCGGAGCCGAGGAACTCCTGGACCGCCTCCAACGCTTCACGCTCGGGTCCGTTCTGTTCCCAGTGGCGTTCCCAGTCGTGCACGTCGTCGATGAGCAGCAGCCGCCACCCGTCCACCGGGCCGGCGTCCCGGGCCCACTGTGCCAGCGCCGCCGGGCTGTCCAGGACGAGGTCCGCCAGCCCCGTCAGCCGCGGCGCGGCCGCGACCTTCGGCCCGGCGACCACGACCTGTGCGGGCGGGGTGTCGCTGCGGGCGGTCAGTTCGGCCAGCCCGGTGAGCAGGCTGGTGCGCCCGGAGCGGGCCCGGCCGAGCACCAGGAACGGGGCCTCGGTCAGTGTCATGGACACCGGTGCCACGAAGTTCTCCTCCACGCCCAGGCAGATCGCGTCCGCGGTCGGAGCCGGAAGGAGGTCCTGCGGCAACCGGGTGGGCATCACCGGCACCGTGGCCGCCGGCCCGTCGCGGTAGACCGATCCCACCACCGACGTCCAGGCGTCCAACCGTTCGATCTGCAGCGGGGTGCCGGCACCACCGAGCGTGGCCACCTGCACCTCGTCCCCACCGCACAGGCCGCGCCCGGGCGGGCTGTCGGCGTCGAGCACGTCCCCGGGCACGCCGAGCAGCATGTAGTCGTCGGCCACGGACATCCGCAGCACCAGGCGCTGACCGAACGCCGCGCTCAGGGCGCTGGGGATACCGGTGCGGGTGGGGGCGGTGGCGGACACGTGCACCCCCGCGCGGCGGCCCTCGACCATGATCGCCTGCAGTTGCTCGGCGTGCTGCCGGCGGTGGGACCCGCCGCCGTCGAGGGTCTCCAGCAGCGCGGGCAGGTTGTCGATCAGCAGGTGGATGCGCTGCAGGTGCTCACCGGTGGCGGCCAGGGCGGCCACGTCCGCCACACCGCGGGAGGCCAGGGCGGCGTTGCGTTCGTTCACGGTGCGGTGCAGCATCCGGATCAGGCGCAGCATCCGCTCGGTCTGCTGCTCCACCACGATGGCGCCGACGGAGTCCATCCGTTCCAGCACGGTGAGCCCGCCACCGCCGGCGTCGATGCCGTACACGCATGCCGGGGCCGGCTCACCGGAGGCGGTCGCGGCAGCGGCGATGGTGCGCAGCACCTCGGTCTTACCCGAGCCGGAGGCCCCGAACACCAGCAGGTGACCGGCCTTGGCGTAATCGGCGATCCAGGGGGTCTGCACCTGTTCGGCCGGGCGGTCCACCATGCCGAGCACGAGTTGGCCGGGCCGCTGGGTGGCGGTGATGGTGTTCTCCCCGTCCACGTCGTCGGGACTGAGGGCGAGTTCGGCCGGTGCCATGGCGGTGACGGTCAGTTGCTCCGCCAGCGGCGGGATCCACGGCCGCTTCGGCGCGGGCCTGCCGCGGTGCCGGAAGGCTGCGTTGGTGGTGGCCACGATGCGTTCCAGGTCGGTGTGCGGGTGCATCCGGGCCGGGCCGGTGGCGTCGTCGGTGCCGGTGCCGGTGGCGGTGAAGGGACGTACCTGCACTGCGGCACCGGTCTCGTGGATCTCCTCGTGCGCGCCGGCCCAGGCCACCTGCACCAGTTCGCGGGTGCCGTGCCCGGTGCGGCGGATCCACGCCCGGCCGGGGGTGCGGCGGGACAGGTGGGCGGCATCGGGTGCGTCGATGACGTCGGTGGAGTCTTCGGGGGACGCCACCCGCAACGCGATCCGCAGATCGGTGTTCGCCTTGATCTGGGGGGTAACCACACCGGCGGGCCGTTGCGTGGCCAGCAGCATGTGCATCCCCAGGGACCGGCCCCGTTGGGCGATGGAGACCATGCCGTCGACGAACTCGGGCACCTCGGCGAGCAGCGCGGCGAACTCATCGACGCAGATGAGCATGCTCGGCGGGGCCGCTTCGGGGTGGGAGCGTTCCAGGGCGATCAGGTCCTTGGCTCCGTACTTCTCCAGGATGTGCTCCCGGGCGGTCAGTTCGGCGTGCAGAGAGGTCAGCGCGCGCTGCACCAGGGCCGGGGTGAGGTCGGTGATGTAGCCCACCGTGTGCGGCAGTTGGGCACACTCGCGGAACGCCGCACCGCCCTTGTAGTCCACCAGCAGGAACGTGATCCGCTCCGGCGGGTTGTTCATCGCCAGGGAGGCGATCAGGGACTGCAGCAGCTCCGACTTCCCGGCGCCGGTGGTGCCGGCCACCAGCCCGTGCGGGCCGTCCTCGCGCAGGTCGATGTTCACCACGCCGTCGGCGCCCATGCCCAGTTGCGCCCGCAGGCCGGAGGCGGTGGACCACCGCTCGATCACCCGGTCCACGTCGTCGGGGTCGGCCAGGTCCGGGCTCAGTCCGGGCAGACGCACCATGTGCGGCAGCAGGGACTCGGCGGCGGCCACGGCTGCCTCGTCCTTGCAGGTGCTCAGGGCGCGGGCGGCCTTCCAGGTGGCGGTTAGGTCCAGTGACTCGATCTGGGTGAGCCGGTCCTGCCCGCCGCGGCCGGCGCGTTTCAGGTGGCCGTCGTTCAAGTCCACGGCCACGTCGGTGGCGGCGGGCACCTGCCGGATGTCGGCGCCCAGCCACAGCAGGTGCAGCCTGCGGTTCGGGGCTTCCGCGGCCACCGCTTCGATCAGCCTGCGGGGTACCCCGGCGCCGTCGTCGATGAGGCACACGGTGTGGTCGGTGCCGCCGTCGGTAGCGACCAGGTCCTCCAGGAGCACCTGCCCGTCACCGGCGCCGATCGCCACGCACGGGGCGCCGCCGGTACGCGGTGCGGCGTGCGGCAGCCAGCGCAGCCAGGCCTCGGTGTGGGTGCGGTGCTGCCCCAGCACCGCCGCCAGGCGCACCTCGTTCGGGGAGTGGGTGGCGGCGAGGCGCACGACGGCGGCACGCACCCAGGCGTCCACGGTCTCGGTCGGTCCGACGACGGCGGCCAGGGCCAGTTCCCGTAGGTCCAGCACCACGGGCTGCTCGGGCAGTACCGCGCGCCCGCCGATCTGCTGCTCGGCCTCGGCGCGCAGGGCGCGGTCCCCCTGGTCGGGCACCTCCGCGGTGACCAGCGCCGGCACCGGGCCGATCCCGGCGCGCAGGCCCAGGAAGTCCGGGGCGTCCTCGTGCCGCACCCACAGGCGGTGGTCGCGGGCGGTGATGCGGTCGAGCACCACGTCGATCTCGGGGTCGTCCTCGGCGGCGTGGCTGCGCTGCAGGGCGGCGGCCTCGTCGAGCCGGTCCAGCACCTGCCGGACGTCCGCACGCCATGCCGCGGTCTCCTCGGCGTGCTCCTTCGCGGCCTGCCGGCGCTGCACCAGGTAGGAGGTGAACATCATCGCGGGGAAGCCGAGCATGAAGATCAGCGACATCGGGTTGCGCATCATCGCGAACATCGCCCCGCCCATGAGCACCGGCATGAGCATCATCGGCCAGGGGATCGGCACGTGCCGCTTCTTCCCGGGGGCGGCCGGGACCTTCAGAGAGGTCTCCTCCAGTCCCTGCCCGAACCGCGGCGAACGCAGCACCCCGCGTTGTTCCACCTCCGTGGCGGCATCACCGGGGTGGATCGCCAGCACCGTGTTCCCCACGTGGATGTGGGTGCCGAACCCCACCGGCTGCGCCCGGGTCACCTCCCTGCCCTCGACCCGGGTGCCGTGGGCAGAGCCCAGGTCCGCGACCACCACGTCCTTGCCCAGCAGAATCTGGGCGTGGGTGCGGGAGACCAGGGGATCGGCCAGGCGGATCGTGCTGTCGGTGGAACGTCCGATGGTGGCCACATCGGTGGTGAGGGGGATGCGCCGCCCGGCGTCCGGTCCGGCGACGATGTGCGCCACGGCCCGGGCGGTTCGGGCGGCACCGGGTCGGGTGAGCCAGTCGGCCCGGACCGAGGCGACCTCGACCAGATCACCGTCGCGCAGGCCGGACTCCCGCAGGGGCAGGTCCGCCGGCCAGGGCTGCCCGCCGGTGGTGGGCGCCAGCAGCAAGCGGTCGGAGCCGCCCAGGTGGGTGCCCAGGCCGCGGGCGAGGTCGGCCACCTTGCCGCCGGCCTGGCTGGTGATCACGACGTCCACCGGGGAGAGGTTGCTCTCCTCGGTGGGCCGTACGCTCAATCGCCACATGGTGACTCGATCTCCTTGGTTTGCTGGTGTTCTGCCGTTGACAGTAGGGATCCGGTGTTGCGGTGACCAGGCTGGCGGGGGTGGAAACTTCCGCTTCCTGCCCGCCGTGCCGGCACCGCGTGCCGCCCCGGCACGGTGAAGGCCGGACCCGCAGGTGCGGATCCGGCCTTCGGTGTGACTGGAGTGCGGGCCTCAGCTGGAGGCACGCTCCTGGTCATCGGCCTGCTGGTTCAGGATGTTCGCGTTCTCCTGCAGAGCGGCGACCACGTTCTGCAGGGCCTGGACGTACGGGCCGTTCCAGTCCCCGCGGAACCGCTGGGCGTCCGGACCGAACCAGGGGGTGGCTTCCAGTTGCTGGGTGAGCCGGGTGGTGATCTGGGTGATGTTGTCCGCGTCGGCGTACATCAGGCGAACCAGGTCGCGTGCCGCGGCGATATCCATCCCGTAGAGAGTGCTGCTCATGATGCTGCTTCCTTTCCGTTGTTACTGCGATGTTTGGTGTTCGGTCTTGCTGTCGGTTGTCATTGGCGTCAGTGGGCCGCTTCGCTCGTCGGCGGGTTGCACCCGGCCCGGGATCCGTCACTCGTCGATGTCGCCGTCGTCCTCCTGTCCGTCGAGGACTGCCTTGGCGTCCTTGGCCTTCAGCGCACCCAGGGCCGCCGTGCCGAGCCCGGCCAGTCCGATCGGTGCGGCCAGCAGCGCCGGGTTGACTCCGCCGCCGCCGGGGGTCTCGGCGACCTCCAACGGGTTGGCCGAGGCCTGGGGTGTGCCCAGCGCACCGGCGCCGCTGGCGCTGATCGGGCTGGCCTGGACCGCGGGGTTACCCGAGGCGATGGGACTGGGTCTGCCGGCTTCACCCGGGGTCGACCCCAGGCTGCCGCCGGAACCGCTGCCCGGCCCGGCTGCTGCGCCGGGGCTGCCCACCGCACCCGCCCCTGCGCCGCCGGAGCCGGTGCCGGAGCCTGAGCCACCGGCCCCGGTGGGTCCGGCGCCGCCCCCGGCGGAACCGCCGCCCAGGGAGCCGCCGCCCCCGCCGGCCGTGCCGAACGGTATCGATGACCCGGCCGTGTTAGGGCCGGTGGCGCCTGAGGCGGCACCGGAGGAGGTGCCGATGGGCGCCGGCGGTGGGACGCCAAGTCCGCTCGATGAGCCGGTGGCGGGTCCCAGCGATCCGTGCCCGGTGCTCGCGGGTGCTCGCCACGGCGGTACCGCCGCGCCGGCTCCCCCGCCGGTGGCCGAACTGCCGCCGGTGGAGACCGTCCCGCTCGGCCCGGTGGGGCTGGTGAGGTTGGCGCCGCCTCCGCTGGCGGCGCCCCCACCGGTGGAGGCGGTTCCGCCCAGCGGCACCGGGACGATCACCACCGCGCCGGCACCCTCGGCGCCGGTGGGCATCGATGAGGTGTTCACCTGTGTCTGGGGAGGCAGCAGCACCGGCGGGTTGGTGGCGGTGCTGGCCGGCAGCGGTGGCGGTTGGTAGGCGGTGGCCGGGATGGAGATCTGCGGGGAGTCCTCGCTCACCGACTTCTGCAGCGCCGAGGCCATCCGGACCACGTTCGCGAACCGTTCCAGGGCGTCACCGGTTCGTTCCACCCACGGGATGACGACTCGCTCCAGGTACTGGGCATAGGCCTCGGCGAACCCGGTCCAGGACATCGCCCGCAACGCCGCGACGACCAGTTTCAGGGCGATGGCGATCTTCCTGGCGTAGTCGGCGCCCTGCTGGCACCGCTGCGCGACCCGGTCAAGACCGCTGACGTCGGCTCCGTGGAATGACATCGAATCTCCCTCCTTTCCGTTTACTTCTCTGCGATGAAATGAATTGCTTTGTGCCGGATTTATTCTCGGCTGATGTTGTTGTGGAATCGACGCTACTAGGTGGATTCAGGATGTATCCAGCGCCGGTGGGGTGGAAGTTTCCGGTGCTTACCGGCTGACCTCGTCCTGCATTTCGGCCCGGCGGTACAACTCCCGCGCGTTGTCGGTCAGGGAGTCGGTGGCGGCCTGCAACTCAGGGCGCAAGGAACCATCCCAGTCCTGCTTGAAGCGTTGCGCGGCAGGGCCTATCCAGAGCACTTCGCCGAGCATCGAGGAGATGTCCCCGACCATGGAGCGCAGGCCATCGGCGCTGGCCTCCATCCCTCGGGACGCTTCTCGGGAATACTCCGGATCCAGGCCGTAGAATTGCGATGGGTCGTGGGACATGGTTTTTCTCCTTCGTCACGTTTCGGCGATGAATGTGACATTAGGGAAGGAGATCCCCGGCGCGCTAGCCCGCGTGGGGTGGAACATTCCGCCGCGCTAATGCCGGAAGTTTCCGGTTGACGAATTGCCGTTCTTTGCCCAACGGGTAGGACCTACTCGGGTCGTGCCCTCGCGGCACGCCGGACGTCGATCCGGGGCCGCGCCCCGGTACCCCCGAGGCCCGGGCGCCGGTGGCGCGCACGGATCAGTGCGGGCCGGTCACACCGGGTTCAGCCCGGCGCCCCGGCTGCGGGCTTCCTCCACCGCCTCCAGGTCCGCGGTGGTGACCAGCCCGACCTCGGCGGCCCGGCGGCCGACGGCGAAGCGCACGTTCTGCACCCGGCCCTGGGTGGTGCTGAACGGGTCGTCCTGGGGTCCGAAGGCGAGCATCGCGATCGCCCGGATCGCGTCGTCCACCCGTTGGGCGCGTTGCAGGTTCCAGGCGTGCCCGCGCCAGTACATGATCCGCTCGTAGATCTCCCGGTTCGACGGTGGCCGGGGGTAGTCGTCATCCCCGGACAGCCACGGTTCGGCCAGTGCCAGGGCCACGTACCACTCCCGTGACCAGCGCTCCAGGTGCGGGGCGTCGGCGGTCGGGGCGCCGTCGGCGTCCGGTTCGCTGACCAGCGGGGCCGATTCGCTCGTGTCGGCGACCTGCTCCACCTCGAGCACGATCACCAGGTCGGTGTAGGACCCGTCCGGGGTCTCCCGGCCGCGCAGGATGAGGATGTGGTTCTCCCCCTCGTCCAGCAGGGCGGCCATCCCTTGTTTCAGCGCGACCCGGCGGGCCCCGCCGGGGGCGTCGAACAGGCTGGACAGTTGCGCGCCGGTGGAGCCGCGCCACCGCAGGCGCACCACCTCGGCGCCGACCGTCACCTCCCCGACCACCCGGGACACGTGCGCCGCGACCCGGGGCAGGGCCAGGGTGGTGAACTGCAGTTGGGCGTCGGGGTCCGCCTGCGGCATCGCCACGTCCGGCGCCCGGCCCACCAGGACGGTGTCCCCGGTGCCCAGGACGACTGTGGGTACCCCCGAACCGCGCAGTGTGACTCGTAGCAACCCCCGGCCCCTTCCCTCGTTCGCTTCGGCACAGCCTAGGGCCAACGTGGCCGTGACGTCAGCCACCAAGGGTTCGGGCGGCCAGGCCTCCCCGGCGATCGCATGACGAGCCTGAGCAGCACGAGGGCTTCGAAGCAGCACCAGGACGCCGGTGGCGTTTCAGTCCCCGGTAGCACCCTCGCCGGGCGGTTCGTCCTCACCGCGGTAGATCTCGGTGAGTTTCTCCCAGCCGGTTTCGGCTCCGGCCACGATGACGGTGGCCGGGCCCACCGGGATGGCACCGGGGCCGATCATGTCGGCGATGGCGTCGTTGCGCTCGACGAAGTTCTCCTCCCACCTGCTGCCGGTGAACACGCGGTCCCGGAACTGGTAGGTCCCTTCCCAGCCGACGCTGATCGCGGCGCCGTGCAGCGGGGCCCGGCGGGACACAGCCGTGCCCAGCAACGAACCGCCGCTGCGCAGCGCCTTGTCCGTGTCCCCGTCCCGCCATGCCTCGCCCACCGACGCCATGTCATTGACGGCCCCGGCCGCGGTGATCGGGGTTGCGACGATCCCCGGCACGGTCAGGGAGCGCACCGGGTCCGGGAGCGCGTCCATCAGGGTGTTGATGTTGAGGGCCATTCCGGCCTTGACGATGGCGCCGCGGAGCTTGCCGATCGTCTCCGGCCCGGGGGTGATGTCGCCGATGAACCGGCGCAGCATCCGCAGTTCCGCGGCCAGGGTCGCCCGGATGGACGGAGGGGTGTAGGGCACGGGACCCACCTGGGGTAGGGCGGCGCCGTCTGCGGCAGAGGCCTGCTCCTGCTGATCGGCCTCGGCGAGCAAGTGTTCACCGGCCTCGGACAGGCTGCGGGCGGTGGAGAGCAGGGCGGGGCCGTAGCGGGTGTCCCAGTCCTGCCGGGCGCGCATCGCGTCAGGCCCGTTCCAGGTCAGCGTGGACAGCGCGCCGGCCACTCGCAGGTCGGTGGCGACCAGGTCCTCGGCAGTGTCACACAGGGCTTGCGCGGTGGCCCGGAGCGCATCGACGTCGGCGCCGTGAGTGGGGGTAGTCATCAGGGTCTCCTTGCTTCGACGTCTCATGCTGGTGCTCACCGTGGCCGTTCGGCCAGGGCTGGGAGGGCGGAACATTCCGTACTCTGGGTGCCGTGAGGACTTCCGCGATGTACCGGTGGCGGCGGCGCCTGGCGCGCTGGATCGATCCCGGGCCGGCCCCCGGCGGGCGCGAGCACCGCGCACCGGGTGAGCGCACCGCGCTGGTGATCGCCGGCGGCGGCGCCCGGGCCAGTTTCGAGATCGGCGCCCTGCAGTACCTGTACGAACGCGAACGCATCCGTCCGGACATCATCAGCGGCACCTCGGCGGGCGCGATCCTGACCGCGATGGTGGCCCAGCACGCCGACCCCGCGGGCCAGGCGGAGGCGGTGAACCGCCTCGAGGCGATCTGGGTGGGTATGCAGCGCTCCTCGGACATGTTCGCCGAGCTGCCCTGGTTCAGCGCCCTGCGCAGCCACATGCCCACCTGGCGCAAGGTGATGGCGCTGCGACAGCGGCAGGCGAACCGGGCGTCACTGGCCGCGAGCCTGGCGGATCTGCTGGCCCGGCCGCGGGAGGCGGTGGCCCGCATCGCCGGTGACCGCCCGTCGGCCGAGCGCCCCCAGGAACCTCCCGAGCGGCGTCCGCCGCACCGGGGCGACGGCGTCCAGGACCCGGGCGCGGACGGCCTCGACGGCGCGCCGATGGAGCCACGCGTCGCCGACCGCACCCCACCGGAGCAGTCCCGTACCTGGACACCGGTGCATGCACTGGAGACGCTGACCACGTTGTGGGAGGCCGGCCGCTCCAGCACCGATCTCGATCTCATCCTGCAGGGTGCCGAGCGGGAGCGGTCCGCGTTCACCCCGGGCCGGATCATGCAGGACCTGGTGGACCCGGACACGTTCCAGGCCGACCTCGTGAGCACCTCGGGGATCCAGGTGCGCATCGCCGTGGTGTCCCTGGAGACGGGGGAACTGCGGTACGTGGACGAGCAGGGCCGGTTGCGGGACCGGCAGGACCGGGTTCTCCCCGATCTGCCGCCGGTGGACCTCGTGCAGGCGATCCTGGCCTCCTGCTCCATCCCCGGGGTGTTCCCGCCGGTAGAGCTGGCCGGTGAGCACTACGTGGACGGTGGGATGCGGGAGAACGTCCCGGCCGAGGTGGTGCTGGCCCACCAGGAGGTGGACCGGTGTTACGTGGTGGTGGCCGCCCCGGACGGGGTGCCGGCCACCTCCGGGTTCGCCGGGAAGGACCTGATGGAGATCGTGATGCGCTCCACCGCGGCGATCATGCCCGATGAGCTGCAGCGCGATGAGGTGGGCTGGGCCCGCGAGCGCGGTGCCGTGGTGATCCAGCCGGAACTGGACATCCACGACGCCATCACGATCGACCCGGGGTTGAGCACGATCGCCATCGACTACGGTTACCTGCGCGCCGCTGACGTGTGCGAGGACGCCGGTCCGGAGCGGCATGCCCGCACCCGTGACGTGATCCAGCTGCGCCGGTTGATCTGGTCCACCGAGGACGCGCTGTTCAGCCCCGACGCTCCCGGCCCGGACGGGCCCGACCCGGATGCCCCGGAACGCGACGTGGACCTCGGGGAGCTGGCGGAACTGAAGCTGCGGCTGCGGGACCTGATCGACGATCCCGGCTCGGCCCACCTGCCCCCGGAGGCGCAGACGTGGTGGCGCACCTGGGAACGGCACCCGTTCCCGATCGACGTCGA
>CALKWS010000083.1 GCA_938004115.1 uncultured Ruaniaceae bacterium | reverse complement strand
CCCGCGACATCCGCGACCACAACGCGGCGCTCTACCAGCTGAGCTACACCCACCAAGGTGCCGGGGATCGCCCGGCGACGTTCAGTGTACCCAAGTTGGCAACTGTACGCGCCAAACGGGGCCGCTTGCGAACGTTGCGTTGATCACCCTCACGGGTTCCCGGAGGAACCCGCGCCGGCCCGGTCAGGCCCTCGGGCCGCCCTCGGGCGAACCGTCAGCCCCGGTCGGTCCAGTGCCGACGGCGGGCCCATCCGCGGCGGAACCGCCGCTACCGGATTTCAGGTTCTCGGCCGTGACGACGGGCGGCTGGTCGGCCTCGCGAAGCGTCGGATCCTTCTTGACCGCCTCGGCCGCAGCCTTAGCGCTGGCGGAATCCGGGCCCGGCTGCTCCGGGAACAGCACCGAGCGGTAGTACCGCAGTTCGTCGATGCTCTCGGCGATGTCGGCCAGGGCCCGATGGCCGCCGTCTTTGACCGGGGCGTTGTAGTACGCCCGTGGGTACCACCGCCGCGCGAGTTCCTTGATCGAGGAGACGTCGATGATGCGGTAGTGCAGGTGTGCGGTGAGTTCGGGCATATCCCGCTCCAGGAACATCCGGTCGGTGCCCACCGAGTTCCCGGCCAGCGGCGCCTTGCCCGGCTCCGGGACGAACCGGCGCACGTACTCGAGCACCTGGGCCTGCGCCTCGGCCACACTCACGCCGTCGTCGAGCATGTCCAGCAACCCGGACTCGGTGTGCATCTGTACCACCACCTCCGGCATGTTCGCCAACGCCTCGCGGGGAGGTTTGATGACCACTTCCATCCCCGGGTCGAGTGCGGTGAGATCGGAGTCGGTGACGATCACCGCGATCTCCACCAACGCGTCGTTCACCGTGTCCAGACCGGTCATCTCGCAATCGATCCAGACGATCGGTTCCTTGACCCGGGCGTTGTTCTTAGCGTTCACGCCGGCCACCATATCGGCCGGTCCGCCGCTCGCAGCAGGCCCGGGCCTCGCTCGCGCCGGCCGGTCCGGGTTCGGTCGGCCGAACCCGGCGGCGGGCTATCATCGAGCGATGCGCTGTGTGGCCACTCCTGCCGGATCCGGGTTCCGCCCGGTGCTCCGGCCGCTGCCGCCCGGGGTGGGCACCAACGGTCAGATCTCCTCCTGGGGCGACCCGCAGGCCGGTGCCGCTCCTCCGCACCCGACGCACTGACCGCCGGTAGGCACGCGGCCTACCCGACTTGTCGTCGAGCGAAACGAGTGAGGTCTTGGTCTTGGTGACGATCCTGGGCATCGCCGCCCTGCTCGCGCTGCTGGCCCCGTTCGCCGGCCAGTGGCTGGGCGCCCGCGCCGGCTGGGTCCTGGGCACGGGGCTCGCGGGCCTGTGTGCCGCGGTCGCGACACAAGGCGCGCCGGTACTCACCGGGGAGCCGCTCACCCAGGTGCTGGCGTGGATGCCCACCCTCGACGTGCACCTGGCGTGGCGCCTGGACGGACTGTCCCTGGTGTTCGCGCTGCTGGTGCTGGGAATCGGCGCGGTGGTCCTGGCCTACAGCGCCGGCTACCTCGGCAAGGGGCCGCAGGCTGGGTTCTACGGCTGGATGACCCTGTTCGCCGCCGCGATGCTCGCCCTGGTGCTGGCCGACGACGTGGTGGTGCTGTTCGTCACCTGGGAGATCACCACCCTGTGCTCCTTCTTCCTGATCGCCCGCTCCGGCCCCCACGCCCGGGAACCGGCGATCCGCACGCTGCTGGTCACCGTGGCCGGGGGGCTGTGCCTGCTCGCGGCAGTGGTGACGATGGCGGTGGCCACCGGCACCACCCGGCTCAGCACGATCCTCACGCACGACGTCTGGAGCCAACGAAGCGGCCTGACCATCGCGGTGGTGGTGCTCGTGGCGCTGGCCGCGTTCACCAAGTCCGCCCAGTTCCCCTTCCAGGCCTGGCTGCCCGACGCCATGGTGGCCATCACCCCGGTGAGCGCCTACCTGCACGCCGCGGCGATGGTGAAGGCCGGCATCTACCTGCTGCTGCGGTTCTCCGCCGCTTTCGCCCACGTCCCCACGTGGTCGGTGCTGCTCATCGGCACCGGCCTGCTCACCGCGGTGCTCGGGGCGCTGACGGCGCTGCGTCAGCACGACCTGAAGGAACTGGCCGCCTACTCCACGGTGAGCCAACTGGGACTGCTCGTGGCGGTGATCGGGGTGGGGACACCGGCGGCGATCCTGGCCGGGGTGCTGCACACGGTGGCCCACGCGCTGTTCAAGGGGTCGCTGTTCATGCTCATCGGCGTGGTGGACCACCAGGCCGGGAGCCGGGATCTGCGCGAGATCCGCGGGGTGGGCCGCGCCATGCCGGTCACGTCGGCGGCGATGGTGGTCACCGTTGCCTCCATGGCCGGTGTGCCACCGTTACTGGGCTTCGTGTCCAAGGAGGGTCTGTACGAGGGCTTCCTGAGCCTGGACGGGCCCCAAGGGGCACTGGTGGCCGCCGGGGGAGTGATCGCCTCGGTGCTCACCGTCGCCTACTCCGGGCGGATCGTGTGGGGGCTGCTCAGCCGCCCACCACAGGTGGCCTCGACCGTGCCGCCCGAGCAGGTGGACCGAACGCGGGAGGCGCCGGCACGGTTCTGGCTGCCGGCCGCCCTACCCGGCGCGGCCGGCCTGGTGCTCGGACTGGCGCCGTTCCTGCTGGACGACCTGATCGGGACCGCCGCCGGCGCCGCCGCGGGCACCCAGGTGCAGGCGCACCTCGCGCTGTGGCACGGGTTGAACGTGGCCCTGGTGCTGTCCGCCATCGCGCTCGGGCTGGGCGCGGTGGCCATCGGCGCCCGCGAACGGATCGAACGGGTGCTGGCCGGCCGGTCCTTCCCGGTCTCGGCGTTGGCGGTGGTGGACGCCGCGCGGCGCGGCGTGATCGGCCTCGGGGCGAAGGTCGCCGCCCCTACCGCCTCCCATGCTCCTGCCCGCCACCTGGCGATACCGATGGCGATGGTGGTGCTCATCGCCGTGGTGGGGCTGGCCAGGCTGGTGCCGTTGCCGCAGGTGGCGGGCACCCGCAGCCAACCGCTGGACTGGCTGCTGGTGGTGCTCATCGCAGCCGGTGTGGCCGGTGCGCTGCGCGCGCCCACCAGGGTGGCGGCGATCGTGGTGACCGGCGTGGTGGGGTTCGCCACCACCCTGTGGTACTTCGTGCTCGGCGCCGCGGACGTGGCCCTGACCCAGTTGCTGGTGGAGATCCTCACCGTGGTGGTGATGGTGCTGGTGCTGCGCCGGCTGCCCACGCGGTTCCGGCCGGCCTCGACCCGCCGCCGCCTGGGCGCGGGCGCCCTGGCGCTCGCGGCCGGGGCGGCGACCACCGCCGGGGTGCTGGCACTGACCGGGCGGCGCCCGATGTCACCGGCCGGTCAGTACTACCTCACCGAGGGCGAGGAACTCACCGGCGGGCAGAACGTGGTCAACACGATCCTGGTGGACTTCCGCGCGCTGGACACGCTGGGGGAACTTACCGTGCTCGGCGTGGCCGGGGTGGCGGTGGCGGCGATCCTGGCAGTGCGCCGCCCGATGCCGGTGCAGCGCCCCGACCCGCCGCTGCGGCACGGCGGGGGTGTGGCGGATCCGGAGCACAACACCGTGTTCCTGCGCACCCTGCAGCGGGGCGTGGGCCCGGCGGTGGTGGTGCTCTCGGCGTTGTTCCTGTTCCGTGGCCACCAACTGCCCGGCGGCGGCTTCATCGCTGCCCTCATCGGCGGGGCGGGGTTGGCGCTGGCCTACCTGTCCGCCCCGCGCGACCGCACCATCCGGATGTCCGCCATGGCGCTGATCGGGTCCGGGGTGATGGTCGGCGCCGGGATCGGCCTGGTCGGGCTGGCCGACGGGTCGTTCCTGCGGCCACTGCACGGCACGGTGCTCGGGGTGGACCTGACCACCGCGCTGGCCTTCGACGCCGGGGTCTACCTGGCGGTGCTGGGCATCGTGCTCGCCGCGGTGAACCTGCTCGGCTCGAAGCGTTCCGCCGTCGGGCAGTCCGCCACGGCCACCCCGGCGCTACCGGATCCGGACCGACCCGGCACACCAGCGCGAGGCGACGCCGGGCAGACCTCGCAACCCGACCGCCGTACGGAGGTGAGACGGCCATGACCCTGGCCCTGACTGCGGGATTGCTGATCGGCGGCGCGGTCTACCTGTTCCTGCAACGGGAGATGTTCCGGATCGTGCTCGGGTTCATCCTGCTCTCCCACGGGGTGAACCTCATCCTGTTCGCCGCCGGCGGCACCCACCGGCGCGGCGAACCCCTCGGCGGCGACCTGGACCCGGATGTGGTGGCCGACCCGTTGCCCCAGGCCTTCGTGCTCACCGCGATCGTGATCGCCTTCTCCATCACCGTGGTGATGCTCGTGCTGGCCGTGGCCGGTCGCCGCGAGGACGACACCCACGACACCGTGCCGGACCACCTCGACGACCACCCCGGCTACCCCGAGGACCAGGACGGCGCGGCTCACCCGCAGAGCGCCCCGGCCACCGGCGGGCAGGTGGCGCCATGACCGGCACCCTGCTGGCCTTGTTCGTCGCCGTCCCGCTGCTCAGCGGCGGGGCGCTCATCGCGATCCCGCACCGTACGCGCCTGCACCAGGTGGCGTTGCTGACCATCCTCGCGCTGCTCACCGCCGGCGCGGTGGCGCTGGTGGCCGCCACCCGGGACGGGACGGTGCTGGCCCACGGTATCGGCGCCTGGCCCTTCGGGATCGCCATCCCGTTCGTGGCGGACACCTTCTCCGCGCTCATGCTCACCGTCACCGGGTTGCTGTCCCTGGTGTGCGCCTGGTTCGCCACGCTCACCCAGGTGGGGCGCACCCGCTACCTGGCGCCTACCGTGCTCATCCTGGTGGCCGGCGTCAACGGCGGGTTGCTGACTGGGGACATCTTCAACCTGTTCGTGTTCATCGAGGTCATGCTGCTGCCCTCCTACGCACTGTTCGTGCTGGCCGCCCCCGGCCGCGGGGGGCTGCGGCAGATCGCCGGCGCCCGGCTGTACATCACCGTGAACCTGCTCACCTCCACCCTGTTCCTGGCCGGGGTGGCGCTGGTGTACGGCGTGACCGGCACGGTGGTGCTGGCCGAGCTCGCCGGCATGGCCGCCACCGACCCGACCGTGGCGATCGCGGCCACCGTGTCGCTGTTCGCATTGTCGATCAAGGCCGCGGTGGTGCCGGTGCACGGGTGGCTCGCCCGGGCCTACCCCTCGACCTCACCGGCGATCAACGCCCTGTTCTCCGGTCTGCACACCAAGGTGGCCATCTATGCGATCTACCGCATCTACGCGGTGATGTTCGACGGCGACGAGCGGTACCTGTGGGTCGGGGTGGTCGCCTTCACCCTCACCATGGTCATCGGGGTGCTCGGGGCGGTGGGGGAGAGCCGGGGCCGCACCGTGCTGGCCTTCCACATGGTCAGCCAGATCGGCTACATCCTCATGGGGGTGGCGCTGTTCGGGCCGCTGGGCCTGACCGCGGGCATCTTCTACCTGCTGCATCACATGATCGTGAAGGCCTCCCTGTTCCTGTCCGTGGGCGCGGTGGAGGTCACCCACGGCACCGACCGGCTCGGGCGGGTCTCCGGTGTGGCCCGCCGCGACCCGGTGCTGGCGGTCGCCTTCTTCATCGCCGCGCTGTCCCTGGCCGGAATTCCCCCGTTCTCCGGGTTCGTGGCCAAGTACAGCCTGATCCTCGCCTCCATCGACGCCCGGCAGATCGCCGCGGCGGTGGCCATGGTGGTGGTCAGCCTGATCACGCTGTTGTCCATGCTGAAGATCTGGTCGGGCATGTTCTGGGGCCGGTCCGAACACGCGCCCGACGACGACGCAGCGGCCCGGGTGCGGCCGGTACCAGCGGCTGTGGGCGCCTCGGGCGGTGCGGACGGCACCAGCGACCAGGCTGGTGCGGCGCCGGTCCCGGCCGCCCGGAGCACCGCAGCGGCAGGTGCGGTCACCGGCCCGGCCACGGACGCCGTCGTCGGCCGCCGGGTGGGGTTGAGGCTGACCATGCCCGCGCTGGCGCTGGCGGCGATCACCACCACCCTGGGTCTGGGCGGTGAGGTGCTGTTGTCCCTGGCGGAGGTCGCGGCCGGCAACCTGGCCGACACCACCGCGTACGTGGAGGCGGTGCGAGGCGGATGAGCTGGCTGACGTGGCCCCTGCGGCTGGTGGTGTTCGTGTTCTGGTTCGCCTGGGCGGTGATCACCTCCAACCTCACCGTGGTCCGGGACCTCATCACCCCGGGTCAGGACTCCACCCCGGGGTTCGTGGAACTACCCACGCGATGTGCCACGGACCTGGAGATCACCCTGTTCGGGGCGATCATCACCCTGACCCCGGGTACGTTGACCATGGGCATGCAGGTCACCGATGAGGGCACGCGGGTGCTGTACGTGCACGGGATGTACAACGACTCCGCCGATGACCTGCGCGCGGACCTGCGGCACATGGAGGACTGGCTGCTGTGGGCCGTGCGCCGCAGGGGGGTGAGGCCATGATCGGGCTCGATGTGTCCATCGTGGTGCTGGTGGTGGTGTGCCTGCTCGCCGCGGCGCGGATGCTGATCGGCCCCACCGACGCCGACCGGGCCGTGGCTGCGGACCTGTTCATGTTCTCCGTGCTCGGGTTGATCGCGCTGGCCGGGGTGCGTGCGGGCTCGCTCGCCACGTTCGACCTGCTGCTGATCGCCACGCTGGTGGGTTTCCTGTCCGCGCTGTCGCTGGCCCGGGCGCTGACGAGGGGGAGGCGATGAGTATGTGGGACGTGCTCGGCCAGGTGTTCGTCCTCGCCGGGGTGGTGCTGTTCGCCGTCGCCGGCGTCGGGCTGTTCCGGTTCCCCGACGTGTACACCCGGATCTCCGCCGTGGGCACCGCCGCTGGACTGGGGATCGGGTTGATCGTGGTGGGGGCGCTCGCGCTGCAACCCGGGCTGGCCAGCGGGATCAAGGTGCTGGGGATCGTGGTGTTCCAACTGACCACCTCGGCCGTGGCGACCTCGGCGATGGGCCGGGCGGCCTATCTGGCGCGTTCACCGATCAACCGGATCACGTTCAACGACCTCACTGCCTCCGAACCAGGCAGCGAGGAGCAGGACCCGGCGCGCTGACCCGGTGCCGGCATCTGGTCGGTGCCGGCCGGCCTGCGTATCGTCAGGTCATGACTCGTTACTGCGCATTGTTGCGCGGGATCGGTCCCAGTGACCCGAATATGCGCAACGACAGGCTCCGGGGCGTGTTCCAGGGCCTGGGATTCACCGAGGTCGCCTCGGTGCTGGCCAGCGGCAACATCGTCTTCGCCGATCCGACCGGCGAGCCGGCGCCCGTCCTGGAACGGCGCATCCAGGAGGCGCTGCACGCGCAACTGGGTATCCCCGGCGGAACCCTCGTGCGCAGCCGGGACGAACTGCAGCACCTGATGGACCGCGAACCGTTCGGCGCACGCACCCACGGCAAGTCCACCTATCTGACGGTCACCTTCTGCAAGGACCCTCTGGACCCGGTTCCGGAGCCTTTCCCCGCACCGCCGTCGCCCGAGGTGGATGTGCTCGGCTACGACGCGCACTGCCGGGCGGTGCTGGCGGTGGTGGACACCACCGGCACCCGCACACCGGACTTCATGGGGTGGCTGCAGCGGGAGTTCGGCACCGGCATCACCACCCGCACCTGGCTCACCGTGACCCGGATCCTGCGCAAGTTCCCCTCAGGTTGAGCGCTGGCGCCGAGCTGTTGCTTCGCCGTCGTTCCGGCGGAGGTCGGTCACCGGTGAGGGTCGCTCACGGGCGAGGGTCGCTCACACGTACTGGTCGTAGGCGGGCAGGGTGAAGAACTCGGCGAACGTCTGGCCCATCGCAACCTGCCGGAACAGGTGGGCGGCGCGGGCCAGCCACGCGGGATCGGCCCCGAGTTCACCCTCGATGCGCGCCGATTCCTCGGCGATGAGCCGGTCCACCAGCGCAGGGGTGACGTCCAGTCCTTCCTCCAGGCGAACCCGGGAGTGCAACCAGTGCCACACCTGGGTGCGGGAGATCTCCACGGTGGCCGCATCTTCCATCAGCCCGTCGATCGCCACCGCGCCGCGGCCCTGCAGCCATGCGCCGAGGTAGTACAGCGACAGCCGGATGTTGGAGCGCAGGCCCTGGGCGGTCACCCCGCCGGCAACCGAGTCGATATTCACCAGTTCGTGGGCGTCCAGGGGGTCGTGGCGCTGACGCTGCAACTGGTGGTCGCGTCCGCGCAGCACCCGCGCGAAGGCGTCCTGGGCCACCGGGACCAGGTCAGGATGGGCCACCCAGCCGCCGTCGAAGCCGTCCTCGGCGTCGCGGGTCTTGTCCGCCAGCACCCGCTGCAACGCGATCGCGTTGGCGCGCTCATTCGTGCGGCTGGGCACGAACGCGTTCATGCCGCCGATGGCGTGGGCGCCCCGGCGGTGGCAGATCGCCACCAGGTGCTCGCAGTAGGACCGCATGAACGGGGTGGTCATGGTGATATCGGCCCGGTCGGGCAGCATCGCACCGGCACCCGGGATGGTCTTGATGACGGAGAAGATGTAGTCCCAGCGTCCGGCATTCAACCCGGCGGAGTGCTCGCGCAGTTCGTAGAGGATCTCCTCCATCTCCAGGGCCGCCGGCAGGGTCTCGATCAGCACAGTGGCCCGGATGGTGCCGCGGGGGATGCCGTAGGCGTCCTGCAGGAAGCAGAAGATCTCGTTCCACAGCCGGGCTTCCTGGTGGGATTCGAGTTTGGGTAGGTAGAAGTAGGGGCCCTGGCCGGCGTCGATGAGCCGCTGGGCACAGTGGTGGAAGAACAGACCCACATCCACCAGCGCCGCCGCGGGGACCTGGCCGTCGATGCGCAGATGCTTCTCGGGCAGGTGCCACCCGCGCGGGCGCATCATCACCGTCGGCGGGGTGGGGGTGAGTCGGTACGTCCTACCCTCCGGGGAGGTGAAATCCAGGGTGTCGGTGGCGAACCGGATCAGGTTCAACTGCGCCCGGATCATGTTCTCCCAGGTGGGGCTGGTGGCATCCTCCAGGTCCGCCATCCACACATCGGCACCGGAGTTCAGGGCGTTGATCGCCATGGCGCGGTTGACCGGACCGGTGATCTCCACGTGCCGGCGGGACAGGCCCGGGGCCGGCGGGGCCACCTGCCAGGTGGGGTCCTGACGGATGTGGGCGGTGTGCGGCAGGTGATCCAAGGGCTGGCCCTGCTGGATCTGCGCACGCCGCTGGACGCGGGCCTGCAGCAGTTCCTGGCGGCGGGCCTCGAAACGCCGGTGCAACTCGGCCACCAGGTCCAGCGCCCCGGGCGTGAGCACCTGACGCTCCCCGCGCACCGGGTGGACCCGGACGCCCTCGACCAGGGTCGGCTGCAGCCGCGACTGCAGGGCTGTGGGCTGCTCGAGGGACGGCCAGATGGCGGTGCTGGGGGTGTAGGTGGTGGTCATCATCGCTCCTCAATCGCTGGACCTGTCTGATGGTCCGATCCCCGGGCCGTCAAGGAACGGCCGGTGCATCTACGCTGATGCAGATTCGACCGCGTTTCTAGCGCCGAAGTGGCGAAAGAATCGCTGTTCTTTCGCTATGGTGAGGAAATGTCCACCACGGCTGCCTCAAGACCCAGTCCCGCCACCCGCGCCCGGGCCACCACCGGCAACACCGCGGGCGATCGCGCCAAGACCGCCGTCCGCAAGGGCGGCCCCGGTAGTGCGGTGCTCACCGTGGGCCGGCGCATCCGGCACTTCCGCACCAGCGCAGGCCTGACCCTGGATGACCTCGCCGCCCGGGTGGAGGTGGCGGCCTCACAGTTGTCGCTGATCGAGAACGGTCACCGCGAGCCGCGCCTGGGCCTGTTGCACACCCTGGCGGACGCGCTGGGCGTGGCCGTGAGCGACCTGCTGGACGAGACGCCGCCCTCGCGGCGCGATGCCCTGGAGATCGAGTTGGAGGCCGCGCAACGCGGACCGCTGTACCGGGCGTTGTCGCTTCCGACCGTGCGCCCCGGGCGCAAACTGCCGATGGAGGCACTGGAGGCGCTGGTGGGTCTGCACGCCGAGTTGGCCCGACGCTCCAGCGAGGCCAGCGCCACCCCGGAGGAGGCTCGCCGCGCCAACACCGAACTACGCCGCACGATGCGCGCCCAGGACAACTACCTCGCCGAGATCGAGGACGCCGCCGAGGCGGTGCTGGCGGCCGTGGGCTACACCGCCGGCCCGGTGACCCACCGGACCGTGGAACGTATCGCCGGGCACCTGGGTTTCACGCTGCACTACGCGGCCGATCTGCCCTCCTCCACCCGCAGCGTCACCGACCTGGAGAACCGCCGGATCTACCTGCCGCCGCAGTCCATCCCGGGGGGACACGGGTTGCGTTCCCTGGCGCTGCAGGCGCTGGCACACCGGGTGCTGGAACACTCCCAGCCGCGCACCTACGCCCACTTCCTGCGGCAACGCCTGGAGATCAGTTACTTCGCGGCGGCGGTGCTGATGCCCCGGCACCGGGCGGTGGAGTTCCTCGCCGGCGCCAAGAAGGACCGCGAACTGTCCATCGAGGACCTGCGCGATGCCTTCGGCGTCACCCACGAGGGGGCGGCGCACCGGTTCACCAACCTGGCCACCTCACACCTGGGGATCCGGGTGCACTTCGCCCGGGTGGGGCGCGATGGCACCTTGTACAAGGGGTATGAGAACGACGACGTCACGTTCCCCACCGATGTGACCGGCGCGATCGAGGGACAACTGGTCTGCCGGCACTGGACCTCGCGGACGGTGTTCGACCACGCCGACCGGCCCGGGGAGTTCCATCAGTACACCGATACCCCATCCGGTACCTACTGGTGCACCGCCCAGATCGGCACCGGCGCCGGCGGGGACTTCTCCATCACCA
The DNA here is from genome assembly GCA_938004115.1 of uncultured Ruaniaceae bacterium. Lineage (GTDB taxonomy): Bacteria > Actinomycetota > Actinomycetes > Actinomycetales > Beutenbergiaceae > CALKWS01. The sequence continues at coordinate 21,226 of CALKWS010000083.1, read as the reverse complement.
TCGGGGTGCCGTTCGCGGACGCCAAGTGGTTCCGCGGGCGGGAGACACAATCGCGGTCGGTCTCGACGTGCCCGGAACTGACTTGTTGCCGGGAGGCCGAGCCGGCACTGGCCAAGCGGTGGCGGGGCGCGGCCTGGCCGAGCGCGAAACTCCACACCCACATCATGCAGGCGCTGCCCGGAGGCACGTTCCCGGGGGTGGATGACTCGGAGGTGTACTCCTTCCTGGAGTCGCGCGCACCTGCCCAGGGCTGAAGTGCGCGCTGAGCACACGGCGCCGGTGGTGTTCAGTCCGGTGACGGGGAGCCACTGGTGATCAAGGTCAGCGTGGCCAGGTACCGGTCATAGGCCCGCTGCCCCTGCGGGGTGAGGGACAGCCACGTGCGCGGACGTTTGCCCTCATAGCCCTTGCGCATGGCTACGTAGCCGGCGCGCTCCAACGTGGCCAGGTGCTTGGAGAGCAGCGAGTCGCTGACCTCCACCAGATCGCGCAGGTACCGGAAGTCCACCGAGTCCGCGGCGGCAAGCGCGGCCATCAGCGAGAGCCGGACCGGGGCGTGGATCAGTTCGTCCAACTCGTGGCGCGGGTGGGAGGAACTCATCCGCGCAGTATCCTCCGGGCGGCGACCAGGCAGGGCACCGAGGGCACCAGCGCCACGGCGATGAACCACCATGACAATGGCGGGTCCCAGATCAGCACGATGGCCGTGATGCCCACCATGGCGCCGGCGTAGGCCCAGGTCGCGCGGTGATCCACGGCCGCGCTGGGCCGGCCGACCACCCCGCGCCGCCAGGCCAGCAACGTCAGCACCAGGGCCGTGGCTCCGAAGGCCAGGGCGACCCAGAAGTGCCACGGCCTGGCCAGGCCGCCCTCCCTGGTTCCCAGGATGAACACCGGCGTGAGGATCGCGATGGCCAGCCACATCCAGCCGTGCCACCGGGCGGCGGTGCCGACCTGCCGGCTGACGTGCTGGATCCGGCCCAGCGCCTCCTCGGGCGTCAGGTGATGTTCGTGGTCTGCCATGACTCGTCCTCAGTCGGGGACTTGAAGGGTATTCAAGTAGAGTCGTGGCGGTCAAGAGTGATTCGGCCACCGTTGGGTGGTGGTGTGCGCCGGGTCCTAGCGCGGTCGGCGGGGGGTGAGCACCGTGAGACGGCAGCGCCAGTGCCCGTCGCGACGGACGAAGAACTCGGTGGTCCATTCATCGGCGCTGAACGGCTCGCCCTGCCAGGTGCCGTGGTTGGTGCCATGGGTGACGACGACGGCCACCTCGGCCTCCCGGCGCACCGAGAGCACCTCATGGGACATCTCGGCGTGGGTCAGCGCGCCGCTGCGGACTACATGCAGGAACCGTTCCAGGGGGATGACGCCGGGGGCATCGATCAGTTCCCAGTCCGGGGTGCAGAACTCACCGATCGCATCGGCGTCGTTGGCCACGATGGCTTGGGCCCAGCGGTCGAGCAGCGCCTGGAACTCGGCGCGGTCGGCCGTCGTGGAGTGCCGGGTGGTGGCTGCTTCGGGTGTGTCGGTGTCGGACATGATCATTCCTTATCTTCCAGGGGTCGCATGAAGGACCACAGATGGCCCTCCAGGTCCACCGCGCCGTACTCGCGGAAGCCGTAGGGCTGGTCCACCGGCGGATACCGGATCTGTGCCCCGGCACGCACCGCGCGGTCGTGGTGGGCGTCCACGTCGTCGACCATCACGGCCATGGTGGCGCTGGAGGCGCCCAGTCGTGTGGGTGAGGAGAGCGCGAACTCCTCGGATTCGGCGTGCAGCCACACCTCGCCGTCGCCGGCTTGCACCACGGCGTGGCGCACGGTGCCGCGGTCGTCGCGGGTCAGCTCGCCGGGGCCCAGTCCGAAGACGCTGGTGAGGTAGCCGTAGGCGGCCTCGAGGTCGGCGTAGACCAGGATCGAGATCCGCCGGGTGATCTGGGGTTGGAGGGTCACGATATCCGCCAGTAGGTCGAGCAGGTCGGTGGAGTGATCACCCTGGTCATCGAGGTGCTGGAGCAGGGTGTGGAGCCGGGCGCGCAGGCGTTGCTGCTGATCGGCGCGTTCGGTGACGTGGTGCAGATGGGCGGCGAGGGCCTGGTGCAGTTGGGTGGGTTCGGCCTCGAGGGCGGCCCGGATCTGCTTCAGCGATAATCCGAGCATGCGCCACATCGACACCCGGTAGAGCCGGTCCACCTCCGCCGGGCCGTACAGGCGGTGCCCGGCGGGCGTGCGCGTGGCAGGTACCACCAGGCCGATGGCCTCGTAGTGGTGCAAGGTGCGCACCGTCAGGCCCGTGGCGGCGGCGATCTCGCCGATGCGCCACCCGCGTCGGTGCTGTTGGTGGGCCATGGCCGGAAGCGTAAGACCTCCCGTTACGTCAGGTGCAAGCCTTCGGCCGCTTCATTGCGCGCGGAGGTGAGGTCGGCTCCTCGATAGTGCTGGTGTGGTTGCCGGCTCGGCGGTGCGGGTGAGGTCGCCGCCTCGGCCGGCGCGCGCATCCCGGCGGTCCCAGGGCACCGGAGGGGAGCCGGCGGAGGCGTTATTCTGGAACGGATGCCCTCGTAGCTCAATGGATAGAGCAACGGCCTTCTAATCCGTAGGTTGCAGGTTCGAATCCTGCCGGGGGCGCTCGACTTTGCGCGACCGTTTGCCCGATGGGGGCGTCACGGCGCGCCCTCGGGGCAATGCTAGGTAATCAGCGATGGCGAAGCCGCCTCAGCGGCCCGTTCGAAACGTTGCTCTGACCGGCCCCAGCGTGGGTGGGCCCGAAGACAGTCGCCCCGGGGGCGCCAGGTCCTCGATAGAATGCCCGGTGCAGCCCAGAGCGGGGCTGTGCTGCCCGAGGAGAGGACATCCTGAGTTGAGCCGGACATCGGTGCGCCTTATCGATGTGGCCGAACATGCCGGCGTCTCCCTTGCCACGGCGTCGCGGGTGTTGAACGGAAGTAAGCGGCACAGTGCGCGCCCGGAGATGCGCGAGAGAGTGCTGGCGGCCGCCGAACTTCTGGGTTACGAGCCCAATCACCACGCCCGGGCGTTGGCCGGATCGACCTCCACCACGATCGGGCTCGTGGTCCACGACATTCGTGACGCGTACTTCTCGCTGATCGCCGGTGCCGTGGTCCGCGCAGCAGAGGACCACGGCCTGTTCGTCACGATCGTGAACACCTACCGTGACGCGGCTCAGGAAGCCAAGTACATTCGGCTGCTCCGCGCCCAACGGCCGCGTGCGGTCATCCTCTCGGCGAGTGGATTCGTGAATAAGAGGACCGCCGATCCCATCGTGACCGAAGCACGGCGGTTCGAAGAAGCCGGGGGCGTCGTGGTCTCCATCGGCCACCAGGGCGTCGGCCACGGTATCGATGTAGGCAACTATGACGGGGCCAGGCGGTTAGCGCACTGGCTGGTGGATCTGGGCCATGAGCGATTCGCGATCGCGACTGGCCAGGCTAGGCTCATCACGGTGCGCGACCGGGTTGCAGGGTTCCGGGCGGGCCTGGCCGAGCGCGGGCTCACGGTCGCCGACGATGATGTTCATTACGGGGACACCACGAGGGCCTGGGGTTACCAGGTGGCCAGGGAACTGGTCGCGGGTCCAGCGCCACCCACGTGTGTCTTCGGCACATTCGACATGATCGCTGCGGGTTTGGTGCGCGGCTTCCAGGACAGCGGTCTGCACGTGCCCACCGATGTCTCGGTAGCAGGATTCGCCGATGTACCCCCGGCGGCGGACCTCTCGCCGGCGGTGACGACCGTGCGCCTTCCGCTGGATCTCGTGGGGCAGCAAGCGGTCGAACTGGCGATGCGAGATGAACCGGGCGGCAAGCGGATGATCTCCTTCGAAGGCGCCATCATCGAACGCGAGAGCACAGGTCCCGCCCCGAGCCGCTGATACGCGACGAGCACCGGGCAGAGGTGTGACCTCCCCGCCCGGTGCTCGTCCTCGTGTGGCTTGTCAGGCCGCCACGACGCCGTTAGCCATCACGCTGCGGACCTTCCGGCGCATCTCGGCCAGTCCGGTCTCATCGAGTTCCCCGGGGATGGTGAACTCAGCGGCTACGTGGCCGGGCGCGCGGAATACCGCGACCCGATCACCGATCGTCAGGGCCTCTTCGATGGAGTGGGTAATGAACACCCCGGTCTTGCCCTCTTCCTTGACCAGTTTGACGAACTCGCCGCGCAGGCGGTCGGCGGTCAATTCATCCAGCGCGCTGAAGGATTCATCGCACAAGATGATGTCCGGGTTGAGCGCGAAGCACCTCGCGATACCCACCCGCTGGCGCATCCCACCGGACAATTCGTACGGGTAGGCATTCTCCCGACCCTTCAAACCCAGCCGAGCGAGCCACTCGCGGGCCTTCTCCAGGCGCTCGGCCTTCGACACGCCCATGTATTCCAGACCCAGGGCCACGTTCTGCTCGGCTGTGCGCCACGGCAGCAGTCGTCCGTCCTGGAACACCACGGCGATCTTGCCCTTGAGAGCCTCGAAGTCGTCGTGAGGATTGAGCCCCTCGACCGACACCGTCCCGGTTGTGGCCGCGTACAAGCCCAGGAGGAGATTGAACGCGGTGGACTTGCCGCACCCGGTTTGTCCGACGATCGCGACCAGTTCGCCGCGCGATACCGACAGGTCCAGTCCGCGTAGTGCCTGCACCTCCTGCCCGCTCCGGGTGACGAAGGTCTTGTTCACGTCGGTGAACCGGATGAGGACGTCATCACTCGTGGTGGTCATCGGCTGCCTCTCGGTTTCCTCTAACAGGTCACTCACGTCGGCCTCCATTATCGGCCGCTCCGGCGGCCTCGGTCTGCAGTGCCGGCGCGCTGTCGTCGCTGTCCGCAACGGGCTTCTGACCGGCCTCGCTCACCTGCGGGGCATCGCCGGTGGGCCGATAACGCAGCAGACGACGCTCGACGAGTTCGATGATCTTCTGAATGATCAGTACGAAAATCACCAGGGAGGCCGTCCAGGCCAGCACCCCATCCATACGGAAGAACTGCTGCTCGATACGCAGTTGGTAGCCGACACCGATGGTGGCGCCAGCGAATTCGGCGATCAATACCACCCTGGTACCCAAGCCGAGGTTGACCTTCCAGGCTGTGAGCAGGTCCGGCACGATGCCCGGAAGGGTCACAGTGCGGAACATGTCCAACCGACTGCGGCGCGGCCGTAGTGATTTGGCCATATCGCGCAGTTCCTTGGGGATGGCGCGGTAGGAGTCCTTGGCCTGGAAAGCGAACCCGGTCAGGCAGACCATGAGCAGCAGGAACCAGATACGGACCTCGACTTCCTGGAACCAGATGATCGCGATCATCACCCAAGCCAGGGAGGGGATGCCCTGGATGATTTGCATATAGGGCATCAGGACGTTGCTCAGCCGCTGCGACTTACCCATGGCCAGCCCAGCGATGGTGCCGACGAAGAAGGCGGTGATGATGCCCAGCAGAATGCGGATCATCGTCACCATCCAGTCCCACCGTTGGCCGCTGTCCACGAACAGTTCCACGATCCGCAGCAGCACCACGTGCAACTGGGGGAGGATGTAGTCCTCGGTGCCGGCAGCGATGATCACCCAGAGCACCGCACCGCCGGCCATGGCCAGGACGGTCTCGACCGGGGGCAGGCGGCGGGAGGAGCGCTGGACGCGCCGGAGCCAGGTCTCCTGGCCCCGGCGCTCAAGGTTGGAAAGACCGGGCAGTGCCATTAGTCCTCCGGAATCAGGGACAGCGGTGGTGCTTCGTCGAAGTAACCAATCGCTACGCCCGCATCGAAGACCGCCTCAATACCGTCGACCAACTCGGTCGCCGGACGCACGTTCAGCCCGAGACGGTCGTTGTCGGAGATGAGTTCGGTCAGGGCCTCCACATCGCCGCCGTCCATGGAGTCGGCGATGTGCTGGGCGGCGTCAGCCGGGTTGGCCAGCGTCCACTCCGCGGCGTCCTCGTAGGTCTGTTGCAGGAGTTGGGCGGCCTCTTCGTTCTCGTCGAGCCACTCCCGGTGCACCGCGACCCCGAGGAACGGGATGTCGGTGGTGCCGTACTCCTCTTCCCACAACTCGAACGGCAGTGGGATGTCGGTCACGTGGTCGAGCTCCTGGGCCATGAGGTTGGCGTACGCCGGTTCCCAGATCTGCACCGCATCGGAGCGGCCGGTCTGCGCCTGCGTGCCCAACCCGCCGGTGTCGTGGTTCTCCACGGTGACGTTGTTGATGTCCACCCCGGCGGCCTGCACGAACCACAGGAACAGGGCGTAGTTGGTGGCCGCGGTGGAGCCGGCCAGAGTGCGGCCTTCGAGATCGGCTAGTTCGGTGACCTCTGGGGTGGTAGACACTAGGCCGCCCCAGTAGTCATGGACGTTGAACAGGTACACCACGTCCACGCCCTCGGTGATGCGTACCGCCTCGCTCATGAGCGAGCCACTGCCGCCGATCTGGTACTGCCCGGTGCCGAACTCGGTGTTGTAAGCGTCCGGCGGCCGCTCGACGAAAGTGATGTCCAATCCGTTATCCAGATCGAACCGCTCCTCGGCGATCACCGCCGGGAGGAACGCTCCCAGTGATGGGGGGCTGAAGGCGACGATCTCGAGTTCGATGGCGTCTTCGGTGCTCTCGGCGTCACTCGATTCGGCTCCGCACGCGGCGGTGACGAGGACGGCCGAGGCTGCTGCTGCGGCGATGAACTTGCGTTTTACACGCATCCTTGCGCTCCTGGATGGCTCTGGAAACTGACACGGGGAGCACGTTCGTGAAAGCGCTTCCCGAGTCAGACGGTAAGTGGCGTCGGGCAAGTTCGTCAAACCCGCGACACAAGTGCCGCGAAATGTGAAAGCGCTTGCGGGATAGGACGACTACGCCCGGGGTTGAGGGCTGCCGCTAAGGATCCCGGGATTCGGGGTGCTTCCCGCAGAGCGGAGCGTCGCTCAGGTTCGCCGGGACCGTTGTGCGTACCCGGCGGCGGCGAGGAGGGCCACCAGATAGATCGCCCCCAGCCCTGCCCACGCGGTCGAGTAGTGGCCCGCCGCGTCCACGACCGCACCCATGCTCACCGGACCGGCGGCGAAGCCGAGGTACATGCCCAGAGCCACCACACCCGATGCTCGTCCGATCGCGTGGGAGGGCACCACATGGATCACGCTCACCATCACCACCACGTTGGCGGCCACCCCCGTCGCCCCGAGCAGGAACGCGCCGACCCACACGAGCGCGGGATGAATGCTCAGCGCAAGCAGGATGAGGGTCACCGCGACCGCCCCACCGATAGCCAAGGCGGGCATGGCCACGTGTCCACCGAGACGTTCGGCCGCGCGCCCCCAGCCGATCCGGGCGGCGATACCGGTGATGCCGACTACGGCCGCAAGCAGTCCGGCGGTGCTGACGGGCAGCCCGAGTTCCTCGTAGCCGAACAGGGGAAGGTAGAAGTTCGCTCCTTGCATCGCCGCGCCGGTGAGGAACACGAACCCGGCGAGCCACCACACGGGCGCTGGTAAGCGTGCGCCGGTCACCGTCGACGTTCGACGGTTCCGATCACGCTCACCGGGCACGAACCGTGCTACCAGGGTCAGGCCCAGCAGCAGACATGCCCCTGCGGCGATGGCCATCGCACCCCGCCATCCGGCCAGGACGGCCAGCGTGGGGAGAAACAGCCCGGAGGCGGCCTGGATCATCTGCACGCCGGACTGCTTGACGCCCATCACCACACCACGCGGCCCGGGTGGGACCCATTGGGCGGCGAGCCGGTTGGTCACCGGGTTGGACAGCGCCTGCACCACCCCGGAGGCCACCACGGCCACCACCAGCACCGGGTAATTGGGGGCCACGGCCGCGGCCAGTAGGGCACCGGCCGCCCCTGCCACGAGCCAGAACATAACCGTTCGCGCGTTGGTGGTGTCCACGGCCCGTCCGGCCCGCATGGACGACACGGCGGCGGCTGCGAACGTCAGAGTCGCCAGGGAGCCGTACTGCGTGCGGGTCAGATCCATGGCCGGCACGAGGAACGGACTGAGCGCGGAGATGGCGTAGACGATGAGCGGCCCGGCCCCCATCGCCACGGCCATCGCCGCAGCGAGGCCGGGCACCGACGGTGAGCCCCTGACCATGCGGTCCACCCTTCTGCTTGTCGTTCGGCGCATCGCCGCCGATGCCGGGCGCGTAGCCGGAGAGACGTGGCTAACCTGCGGTAAGCGTTTGCCCGAGGTGCCTGTCCCAGGGTAACCCCGGCCGGACGAGGGCACTCCCGGCCCGGCGCAGTACCGCTCAGGATGCGAGATAGGTCGCGCGGGTGTTCAGTGTCTCTACGCACAGGTGCTGTGCCCCAGGCATGGATGCCGAGTTGACCGTAGGGAGGGAACGTGACACGAGGTAGGCGCATCGCCCCGGTGCTGGCGCTCGGGTTGGCGACCGTGATGGTCGCCTGCACCTCCGAGACCGGGCCGCCGACGCTGACCTGGTACATCAACCCCGACGACGGCGGGCAGGCGGCGATCGCACAGACGTGCACCGAGGAGGCGGACGGTGCGTACGTGATCGAGACCGCCTTGTTGCCGCGGGAGGCCTCCGACCAGCGTGAACAGCTCGCCCGCCGGCTCGCCGCCTCGGACTCCTCGATCGACATCATGAGCCTGGACCCGCCGTACATCCCGGAGATGGCCGAACCCGGCTTCCTCGCCGAGGTGCCGGAGGAACTGCAGGACACCGACGGCATCGTGCAGGGCGCGATCGATTCGGCCACCTGGAACGACGAACTGGTCACCGTCCCGTTCTGGGCCAACACCCAACTGTTGTGGTACCGGGAGTCGGTCGCTGAGGAGGTGGGCCTGGACATGAGCCAGCCCGTGACCTGGGACGACCTGATCGAGGCCGCCGCCGAGAACGACCTCTACCTGGGTGTGCAGGGAATCCTGGCCGAGGCGCTGACGGTGTGGATCAACGCGCTGGTCGCCTCTGGCGGCGGAGAGATCCTGGTCAACCCCGAGGCACCCTCCGATGAGTTGGAACTCGACCTGGACTCCGAGGCCGGGCGGCGCGCCGCGGAGATCGTCAGCCGGATCGGCAGCGAGGGGCTCGGTGGCCCCGGCCTGCCCACCGCCGATGAGAACGCCTCGATGAACGTGTTCCAGGGGGATCGCGGCTCGTTCATGGTGAACTGGCCGTTCGTGTACCCGGCGATGGCTGCGGCCGAGTCGGAGGTGATGGACGATCTGGCCTGGACCACCTACCCGCGGGTGGACCCGGACACCGAAGCGGCACCCCCGGTGGGAGGCATCAACCTCGGGGTGGGTGCCTTCAGCAACCACATCGACCTGGCCTGGGAAGCCGTGGCATGCATCGTCCGACCCGAGCACCAGGCCGAGTACTTCGTCACCAACGGCAACCCGCCGTCGGCCATCGAGGCCTACGACGACCCGTCGGTGCAGGAGGAGTTCCCGATGGCCGACGCGATCCGCGATTCGCTGGAACAGGCCGAACCCCGCCCCCAGACCCCGTTCTACAACGAGATCTCGATCGGTCTGCAGGACACCTGGCACCCGGTCTCCTCGGTGGACCCGGAGACCACGCCGGCCAGTTCCCAGCAGTTCATCACCGAGGTGCTGCGAGGGGAGCGGTTGCTGTGAGCGCGCCGACGACGACGGAAGCCCGCGCACACGGCCGGCGCCGCAAGCGCGGGTCGGACCGGGCGCGCTCCGAGGCGCGTCTGGGGTGGTGGCTGGCCGGACCCGCGTTCGGCCTGATGCTGCTGGTCACGCTCTACCCCATCCTGCAGGCGACCTACGACTCGCTGTTCTCCCTGCGCCTGACCGCCCCCGACGAACGGGAGTTCGTCGGGATCGAGAATTACGCCGTCATCCTCACCGACTGGGCATTCTGGCGCTCGATGCTGGTGACGCTGTTCATCACCGTGGTGACCGTGGCGATCGAACTGGTGCTCGGCTTCGCCCTGGCGATGATCATGCACCGGGCCATCACCCGGCTGCGCGGGATAATCCGGACGGCGATCCTGGTGCCCTACGGGATCATCACCGTGGTGTCGGCGTTCGCGTTCTTCTACGCCTTCGACATCAACACCGGCTACATCAACAGCTGGTTCAACTGGGTGCCCGGGATCGACGAGAGTTTCAACTGGTTCGCCCAGCAGTGGCCCTCGTTGTTCGTGATCATCCTGTCCGAGGTGTGGAAGACCACCCCGTTCATCTCCCTGTTGCTGCTGGCCGGGCTGGCCCAGGTGCCCGGGGAGCTGGAGGAGGCGGCGAAGGTCGACGGCGCCAAGGGGTGGCAGGTGCTGCGCAAGGTCACCCTGCCGAACATGAAGGCGGCGATCATGGTCGCGGTGCTGTTCCGGGCGCTGGAGGCGTTCCGCATCTTCGACAACGTGTTCATCATGACCGGCGGGGCGAACAACACCGAGGTGCTGTCGTTGCTGGCGTACAACACCTCGATCGGCCGGCTGGAGATCGGGATGGGGTCGGCGATCTCGGTGCTGCTGTTCCTGTCGGTGCTGGTGATCAGCTTCATCGCGATCAAGGGATTCCGGGTGGACCTGTCCGGCACGAGGGGTGAGAACTGATGGGTATGTCGACCAGGGGCAAGGTCGGTTGGCTGATCGCCACACTGCTGGTGCTGGTGTGGTCCCTGTTCCCGGTGTTCTCCATCCTGATGACGTCCTTCAAGACCCAGGACGGACTGTTCTCCGGCACCCTGCTTCCCCCGGAGTGGACCTTCGAGAACTACGCCGAGATCCTCGCTCCGGGCGGCAGCGCCCAGGACCTGTTCCTGCCGGCGCTGCGGAACTCGATCGGCATCTCCCTGATCTCGACCTTCATCGCCGTGGTGCTGGCCACCTTCTGCGCCTACGCCATCGCGCGGCTGGACTTCCGCGGTAAGAAACTGATCCTCACCTCCGCACTGGCGGTCTCGGTGTTCCCGGTGGTCTCGATCGTGACGCCGTTGTTCAACCTGTGGCGCTCGGTGGGGCTGTATGACACCTGGGCCGGGTTGATCATCCCGTACCTGTCCCTGACGCTGCCGATCTCGATCTGGACCCTGTCGGCGTTCTTCCGGCAGATCCCCTGGGAACTGGAGCAGGCAGCCCAGGTGGACGGGGCCACACCGTTCGTCGCCTTCCGCAAGGCGGTGGTGCCGCTCGCCGCGCCCGGCGTGTTCACCAGCGCGATCATCGCGTTCTTCATCGCCTGGAACGATTTCGTCTACGGGATCTCCCTGACGTCCACCACCGCCGCCCGGCCGGTGCCCGCGGCGTTGTCGTTCTTCACCGGCGCCTCGCAGTTCGAGGAACCCACCGGGGCGATCTCGGCCGCGGCCATCGTGGTCACGGTGCCGGTGGTGGTCGTCGTATTGATCTTCCAGCGCCGGATCGTCTCCGGCTTGACCCAAGGTGCCGTCAAGGGCTGAGGCCCGCGGCTCGAACGAGGAGGAGTACCGATGGCATCGATCACCCTCGACAATGTCGTCAAGACCTACCCCGATGGGTTCACCGCCGTGCGCGGGGTGGACCTGGACATCGCCGACGGGGAGTTCGTGATCCTCGTGGGCCCATCCGGCTGCGGTAAGTCCACGCTGCTGCGGATGATCGTGGGCCTGGAGGACATCACCGAAGGAGAGTTGCGCATCGGTGACGAGGTGGTCAACGACAAGGCGCCGAGGGACCGGAACCTGGCGATGGTGTTCCAGAACTACGCCCTGTACCCGCACCTGACGGTGTACGAGAACATCGCGTTCCCGCTCCGGCTGAACAAGGGCGAGTTCACCGACACGGAGATCGACGAGCGGGTCCGCAATGCCTCCGCACTGCTGGAACTCGATGAACACCTGGAACGTAAACCGGCCAACCTCTCCGGTGGCCAGCGCCAGCGAGTGGCCATGGGCCGGGCGATCGTGCGGAACGCCCAGGCTTTCCTGTTCGACGAACCGCTGTCCAACCTCGATGCGAAACTGCGTGGCCAGATGCGCACCGAGATCGCCCGGTTGCAACGCAACCTGGGCACCACCACCGTCTACGTCACCCACGACCAGACCGAGGCGATGACGTTGGGGGACCGGGTGGCCGTCCTTCGCCGCGGGGAGTTGCAGCAGGTGGCCAGTCCGCGGGGGCTGTACGAACAGCCGACCAACTTGTTCGTCGCCGGATTCATCGGGTCACCGCCGATGAACTTCCTGCCGGCCAAGGTCGAGGGCGACTCGTTGCGGCTGCCGACGTTCGAGGTGCCCATGGACGATCGGTTGAAACGCGCCGTCGGAGACCGGGACGTGCTGATCGTGGGGGTGCGTCCGGATGCCTTCGAGGACACCGACATCATGCAGGAGACCAAGGAGGGGCTGACCTTCGAGGTCGAGGTCGACGTCACCGAGTGGCTCGGTGAGGTGCTGTACGCCTATGTGCCCTTCGAGGCCTCCTCGGAGGTGAACAAGCAACTGGAGGAACTGGACCGGGACCTGGACGGCGAGAGCATGCGCCCGCAACTGGTGGTCGCCCTGGATGCGACCAGCCAGGTGCGCGCCGGTGACGTGGCCGAACTGTGGCTCTCCCCGGACTCCCTCTACGTGTTCGACCCGGAGACCGGCGAGAACCTGACCCGGGACGAGGCCACCGCCGAGAAACTCGAGGAGGAGGCCAGGGACCAGCGCGCCCGCGCGTTGGAGCGCGCCAAGCAGCGCCGGGAGAAGGCACGTACCCAGGAGGGCAGCGCGGCGTGAGCCCGCGGTCCGCGCGCCGGCCAAAGTGCCGGGTCATGCCGGGCTTCGGGCTGCGACCTGTCCTGGCGTGACCACGGCGTGACGTGTCCGACCGGCCGCGGCTACCGGCGTAGCGATCCAGCGCGATGGGCCCAGTTGCACAACAGAGTGGTGCTCGTTTGTACGGTTTGACGGCCCCGGGTGCCGTCAGCGCAGGCCGCAGAGGTGCTGTGCGGCGTGCGACGTGGAACTTCGCCCTCAAACCAGGCAGGCTAGGACCGTGAGTACCCAGCCCGCACCCAGCCCCGCCCGCAACGGATTGGGCGAGGCGGGCACCCAAGGCCGCCTGCCGATGGTCGAGGTGATCGAGGATCTCCTGGTCAACCTGGAGGCCGCCCCGCTGGCCCTGGAAGCACCGGGCGTGCAGGAGGCCCGGAGCCTTCGGACCCGGCTGGTGGCGCAGGTGCGCAACCACCTGATCCCCAGGCTGCGGGAAGTCGCCGCACCGGTCCTGGTGGTGATCGGCGGTTCCACCGGTGCGGGCAAGTCGACCCTGTTGAACTCCGTCCTCGGTGAGGAGGTCAGCCCGGCCGGTGTGCTGCGCCCCACCACCCGCCAACCCGTGCTCGCGATCCATCCCCAGGACGCCCAGTACCTCGAGGGCCACCCGGTGGAGGAACTGGCCGATGTGGTCACCCATGAGCGGGTACCCCGCGGGCTGGGCCTCCTGGACGCCCCGGACCTGGATTCGGTGCGGGCCTCCAACCGCGACCTGGCGCTGGAACTGATCGAACTGGCCGACCTGTGGGTCTTCGTGACCACCGGATCCCGGTACGGCGACGCGGTGCCGTGGGCCCGCCTGCGCGAGGCCAGCGAACGTGGCCTGTCTCTGGCAGTGGTCCTGAACCGGATCGACCCCGATGCCCTGGTGGAGGTACGGCGCGACCTGTTCCAGCGGTTGCAGGCCCAGGGATTCGGCTCCTTGCCGCTGTTCGTCGTCCCCGACGTCGGACCGCACGAAGGCGTCCTGGAGGACGGGCTCGTCGCCGAATGGGTGGCCTGGTTGAAGATCCTGGGCGCCCAGAGCCAATCCCGGGCGGTGATCGCCCGTACGGTACGGGGGGCGTGGCCCTCCCTGCGCCGCGACGTCCAGGAGGTCGCCGCGGCGGTGGAGACCCAACGGCGCACCTCCCGGTCCCTGCAGGGCCAGGTGGTCGCTGCGGTCCGACCGACAGCGGTGCAGATCGAGAAGGACCTGAACGCCGGCGCCGCGGCGATCGGCGCTCCGACCACCGCATGGCTGGCGGGCGCCAGTTCCGGTGGTGTGCTCGCTCCGCTGGCCACCGATCCCACCGGCCCACGGGAGCGGTGGCGGGCGCGCCGCTCGGCCGCAGCCCGGGTGGAGTCGGTGAAATCATTACGCGACACCGCGGTGGGGGCGGCAGGGTCGCTGATCCGGGAAGCCGGCACGGGAGCCGAACTATCGATCCGGCAGATGCTGGCCGAAAGCGCAGCCGGGCGGCAGGTCACCGAGCGGGTGGAGACCGACGCGGCCGGCGAGGCCAGGGAGAAACGACTGGAAACCCTGATCGCCGAGTGGGCCACCGAGAGTGAGCGCCGTTGCGCCGAGGCGGGCCTCACGGCCGATCATGCCGGCCTGGACGCCGGCGCCACCGCGGCGCTGCTGGAGGTCGCCGCGATCGGCGTGGACGGCGCCGAGCGTGCCCTGGTGCGTTGGTTCGGAACCCGCGCGGAGGGCCTGATCGCCGAACTGCGCAGCACGCTGGGGGAGTGGGCGGCGGCTGCGGTAGCCACGGAGTCGGAGCCCTACCTGACCGTGCTCGATGAGTTGAGCGTCGATGATGCCCCCGCCCGCAGCCTGCGGCTGCGCGCGGGCGAGTTGAAGGGGTACGTGTGAGCACCACGATTGACCACACTCCTGCTGACACCCGAGCAGGCCTCGATCAGGACGCGCTGAATCGCCGCGGTGCCCGCATCGCGAATGCGATCGAGGTGGCCGGCTCGCGCATCCCGCCCGACGTGGCCGAGGCCGCACAGGTGGAACTGGACCGGGTGGATCACCGGTTGCGGCTGGGAGTGGGCCACACCGTGGTCGCCCTGGTCGGCGGCACCGGGTCGGGCAAGTCGTCGCTGTTCAACGCCATCTCCGGACTGGACTTCGCCGATGTGGGTGTGATCCGGCCGACGACCGCTCAGGCCGCCGCGTGCAGTTGGGGGAGCACGGCGGCCGAACTCCTGGACTTCCTCGGGGTGGATCCCACGCGACGGATCCAACGGGACTCGGTGCTCGACCGCGATGAGCACCGCGACCTGGAAGGACTCGTCCTACTCGACCTGCCCGACCACGATTCGGTCGAATCGGGACACGCGCGGCAGGTGGACCGGTTGCTACCCCTGATCGACCTGCTGGTGTGGGTGGTCGACCCGCAGAAGTATGCCGACAACGTCCTGCACGAGCGGTACCTGCGAGCCCTGGCCGGACGGGAGGACTCGATGCTGGTGGTGGTGAACCAGGTCGACACCATCCCTGCTGACACCCAGGAGCAGGTTCGGGCCGACGTGGCCCGGCTGCTCAGCGAGGACGGGCTGCAGGACGTGCAGGTCCTGCTGACCTCCGTACGGGAGGGCACCGGGCTGGAACCGGTCCGGGACCGGCTCGCTCAGACGGTGGCCTCGCCGTCGGTCTCGGCGCGCACCGCCCGCGCCCAGCTGGAAGCCACCGCGAGCCGGCTGCGGTCCCATGTCGGTGCCACCCAGCCCGAACCGGACGACGCCCAGACCACAGCGGAGAACCTGGCCACTGCCTCGGGGGTGCCCGCGGTGTCCGAGTCCATCCGTGCGGCGGTTGCCAGTCCCCGCCAGGTCGCACTCAGCCCCACCCAACGGCCCGCCCGTTCCCGCATCGACGCCATCCGTGAGCGTTGGCTGGCCAAGGCCACGGCCGGGATGCCCGAACGCTGGCAGGAGGCGGTCACCGCGCAGGTGCCACCGGCCCAGGCGTTCTATGACCATCTGTGGCGGGCGCTGAGCAGGGTGCCGCTGCCGGACAGCACCGAACACTCCGCACGGCGGATGCGCGCGATCGCCCAGGTGCTGCTCACGCTGGGGGTGCTGGCGCTGGCGGCGGCCGGTGTGCTCGCCGGGCTGGGTTGGCTCGGGATGACCACCCCGCCGGCCGCCCTCATCTGGGCGTGTGCGGGCGGTGGTACCGCAGGCGTGCTCGCTGCGGTCATGCTGAGGCTGATTGCCCGACGACGACGCCGCGCGGCTGCGGCCGCACGCGCCAGCGCGTACCTGACGGCGGTGACGGACGAGTTGCGCACCGTGGTCACCACCGACCTGATCGAGCCCACCCGGGAGCCCCTCGCCGAACACGACCAGGTTCGCCGCGCCCTGGTCACCCCCTAACCCGTCGACGTTCGGTCGCCTCGACGCCGACGTGCTTCCGGTGTTCCTCCACCGTCGCGTGCGGCTGCGTACTTCCCGAGTCCGCAGATGTCCCGGCAGTCCGTTCGTCCACAGGACTACGTGCGCCGTCGAGCCCGTCCACAGCCCGACCTGCGACCGGTGTGCCGGGTACCCGACACCGGCATCGTGTCCGGCACCGGAAGGACCGGAGACGAAGCGGCACGGCCGCGAGGGAAGGACGAACCATGCGAGAGACGATGATCACGGTGGCTGGGAACGTCGGAGGCCCCCCGACCTTCTTCGAGGGCAAGGAGGGGGAAGGGCCGCGGCTGGTGTTGAGCATGGCCACCACACCGCGGTTCCTGGACCGGCTCAGTGGCGAGTGGCGGGACGGGAACACGTCCTGGTACGACGTATGGCTACGCGGACGGATGGCCATCAATGCGCAGCAGAGTATCGCCAAGGGAGATGCGGTGATCGTCAGCGGCACGGTGGAGTTCCGTGACTGGCAGGACGGGGACCGGTCAGGGACCAAGGCCGTGATCAGCGCCCGCGCCTTCGGACCGGACCTGAACAAGTACCCGGTGGCGATCTCCAGGGTCCGGGTGGCCCCCGGTGCCGAGGACGGCACCACGGAATCCGCGGGCCCGGGCGGCTCCGACGCGTCTGTGCCGCCGGGCGGGAACGGGACCGTGGGGAGCCCGGCCGAGGAGGCCGGCTACAGCCGGGTGGACGAGGACGGCAATCCGCTCCCGGACGAGCACGCCGACCCCACAGCGGGGGAGGATGACCGTTCGATGGTGAGCAAACTCGTCTCGGGCCTGTAGCCCGCTGCGGCGCGGCAGCGACCCCCGGGCGGGAGCAGACCGGGATTCCCGGGGACGACTTGAGGTGGACGGGTGCAAGACGCCTATAGTTGAGGCTGCCGGGGCCGTCGTACCTGTGAGGTGCCCGCGGCACGTGACCACGTACCCGGGCCCACCCGCCTCACGGTGCAGGGCCCCACTGTTGTGAAAGGTTCATCGCCTGTGGCCGAATACATCTACTCGATGGTCCGTGCGCGCAAAGCGCACGGGGACAAAGTCATCCTCGATGACGTGACGATGTCGTTCCTGCCCGGGGCGAAGATCGGGATGCTTGGACCCAACGGCGCGGGTAAGTCGACCATCCTGAAGATCATGGCCGGCCTGGACACACCCTCCAACGGTGAGGCGCGGCTGAGTCCCGGCTACACCGTGGGGATCCTGCTGCAGGAGCCGCCGCTCAACGAGGAGAAGACGGTGCTGGGCAACGTCGAGGAAGGCGTTGCGGACATCAAGGGCAAGGTGGACCGGTTCAACGAGATCGGCGAGCAGATGGCCGAGCCGGATGCCGACTTCGATTCGCTGATGGCCGAGATGGGCACGCTGCAGGGCGAGATCGACGCCGCTGACGCCTGGGACCTGGACTCCCAACTGGAACAGGCGATGGAAGCACTGCGGCTGCCGCCGGCCGACGCACCGGTGACGAACCTGTCCGGAGGGGAGCGGCGCCGGGTGGCGCTGGCCAAACTGCTCCTGGAACAGCCCGACCTGTTGTTGCTGGACGAGCCCACCAACCACCTGGACGCCGAGAGCGTGCTCTGGCTGGAGCAGCACCTGGCCAAGTACCCCGGTGCGGTGATCGCGGTCACCCACGACCGGTACTTCCTGGACCATGTGGCCGAGTGGATCGCCGAGGTGGACCGCGGGCGCCTCTACCCCTACGAGGGCAACTACTCCACCTACTTGGAGAAGAAGCAGGAGCGGCTGCAGATCCAGGGTAAGAAGGACGCCAAACTCGCCAAACGACTCGCCAGCGAGTTGGAATGGGTGCGATCGGGCGCGAAGGCACGCCAGGCCAAGTCCAAAGCACGGCTGGCACGCTACGAGGAGATGGCTGCGGAGGCGGAACGGACCCGCAAACTCGATTTCGAGGAGATCCAGATCCCGCCCGGCCCGCGCCTGGGTTCGCAGGTGATCGAGGCCACCGACCTGCGCAAGGGGTTCGGCGACCGGACGCTCATCGACGGGCTGAGCTTCAGCCTGCCCCCCAACGGCATCGTCGGTGTGATCGGACCGAACGGGGTGGGTAAGACCACCCTGTTCAAGACGATCGTGGGGCTGGAGCCGCTCGACGGCGGCGAGCTGAAGATCGGGGACAGCGTGAAGATCTCCTACGTGGACCAGAGCCGCGGGGGGATCGACCCGGACAAGACGCTGTGGGAGGTCGTCTCCGACGGCCTGGACTTCATCGAGGTCGGCAACGTGGAGATCCCCTCTCGGGCCTACGTCTCCCAGTTCGGGTTCAAGGGCGCCGACCAGCAGAAGCCCGCCGGCGTGCTCTCCGGCGGTGAGCGCAACAGGCTCAACCTGGCCCTGACCCTCAAGCAGGGCGGGAACCTGCTCCTGCTGGACGAGCCCACCAACGACCTGGACGTGGAGACCCTGGGCAGCCTGGAGAACGCGCTGCTGAACTTCCCCGGTTGCGCCGTGGTGGTCTCCCACGACCGGTGGTTCCTGGACCGGGTGGCCACCCACATGCTCGCGTGGGAAGGCACGGAGGAGAACCCCGCGAACTGGTACTGGTTCGAGGGCAACTTCGCCGCGTACGAGGAGAACAAGGTCGAACGGCTGGGCGCGGATGCGGCTCGTCCGCACCGGGTGACCTACCGCAAACTCACCCGCGACTGATCATGGCCCGCATCACCGTGCCGGTCCGGATGCGCTGGAGCGACATCGACGGCTACGGGCACGTGAACAACGCGGCCCTGTTCACACTCCTGGAAGAGGCGCGCATCGCCACGTTCTGGGACACCGGGAGCCCGACGACGCGGACCGATCATCGCGGCGACCACGCCGCGGATGCCGCGTCGAGCGGCGCACCAGGCGGTACGGCCGGCGCTGCCCCGGCGGCCGGCGCCGCTGCGTTGGCGGTACAGCAGGAGCCCGAAGCCGTGGCGGCTGCCCGGGCCGTCGCCGGAGTGCTCTCCGGCGGTACGGACGCAGACAGCCACACGCTGATCGCCCGACAGGAGATCGAGTACCTGGCGCCGCTGCGTTATAGCCAGGAGCCTGTGCCGGTGCACCTGTGGATAGGCCGGATCGGCGGGGCGAGCCTGGACGTGTGCTACGAGGTGCGCTCACCGGCGGGGGACCTGTGCGCCCGGGCGATGAGTGCCGTGGTGCTGGTGGAGGCCGCGAGCGGACGACCCCGCCGGCTCACCGGGCCCGAACGGGCGGCGCTGGAGACGTTGCTGGACGATCCCATCGAGTTCCGCCGCCGCTGATCTCACCCCCGCGGCGGCCGATCACCCAGGGCCAGCGCCCCCGAGCCGGTCTGTCGGCGACCGGCGCCCCCGAGCCGACGTCACTAAGCCTAGCCATTCGGCAACGGCGGCGCTACGCGGCGACGTTCGCACACCCACCGGCACCCGAGCGGGCACGCCCGCACGGCCGGCGGTGCACCCGTCGCAGCTCACGGCCTTCCCGGCGGTGGGCGCGCCAGGCCCGCCACGGGCACCGACGGCCGGTAGGTTCGGTCAGTGCCACCACCGCCGCCGGCCGCTGGCGGCACACGGACGTACGGAGAATGACGTGCACGCCCACCAGGACCTACAGCGCAGTATCCACGGGGTACTGCTGCCCGGATTCAACGGCCTCACGCCGCCGCCGTGGCTGTGGACAGCGGCATCCCACGGGCTGGCCGGCGTGCTGCTCTTCGGGGAGAACACCCCCTCGCCGGAACGCACAGCGGAACTGACGGCGCAGTTGCACCACCGCGCACCCCAGCTGCTGATCAGTTCCGACGAGGAGGGCGGTGACGTCAGCCGGGTGCAGGCCGGTACCGGCTCCTTTCTGCCCGGCGCCTGCGCCCTGGGCCAGGCGGGCGACCTCGCACTGACCCGGCGAGCCGGTCACGCCCAGGGACGGCTGCTGCGCGCCACCGGGATCGACTTGCCTTTGACCCCGGTGCTGGACGTCGCCGCGGAACCGGCCAACCCGGTGATCGGCGTGCGCTCCTACCACTGCGACCCGGCCGTGGTGGCCAGCCACGGGACCGCCACCATCGCGGGCCTGCAGGAGGCCGGTGTGGCCACGTGTGCCAAACACTTCCCCGGCCACGGCGACACCGCCGTGGACTCCCACCTTGCCCTGCCCACCCTGCACATCGATCACGACTTGCTGCACCGCCGCGACGTGCACCCGTTCGCCGAGGCCATCAAGGCCGGCCTGGACAGCGTGATGACCGGTCACCTGGTGGTCCCCGCGCTCGGCCCGAACCCGGCGTCACTGGAACCGGCGGTCACCTCCCTGCTTCGCCGGCTGGGACACCGCGGGCCGATCA
The DNA here is from genome assembly GCA_938004115.1 of uncultured Ruaniaceae bacterium. Lineage (GTDB taxonomy): Bacteria > Actinomycetota > Actinomycetes > Actinomycetales > Beutenbergiaceae > CALKWS01. The sequence continues at coordinate 750 of CALKWS010000083.1, read as the reverse complement.
TCACCGACGCCCTGGACATGGCCGCGCTGCACGACGGTGCCCGAAACGCCGGACCGGGCACCACCGCCGCAGAACTGATCGCCGAGGCGAGTGTGCGCGCCCTGACGGCGGGCGCCGACCTGCTGTGCCTGGGCCCCACCGCCGGACGCGACGATGCCGAACTGTTCCACACCGTGTACCGGCGGATCGAGCAGGCGGTGCGGGACGGACGCCTCGATCCCGCCGCGCTGGCGGCCAGCGCGCAACGCAACCGCACGCTGCGCGCCGTGGTCCGCGAGCGGCAGGAGGCAACCCCGGCGCCGGACCTGCCCACCGCGCTCGCCGAACTCGAGCAGGTGGGTGCCGCCGTCGCCTCCGCCGCGGTGCAGACCCGCGGAGACGTGCGGCTCCGCCCCGGCGACGGCCTGGTGGACCTGCGCCGCGGGGTGAATATCGCCGCCGGCCGCGCCCGGGTGCTCACCGAGGCCCTGACCGCCGAGGCGGGCCTGGTGCCCCTGGCGCCACAGGACCTGGCCCACTGGATGACGGCCAACCCCGGGCGGCGGGTGGGGGTGCTCACCCGCAACATCGGAGACGAAGCGGCCCTGGATCTTCCGGACTCCGCCGACGTGGTCGTCATCCACGTCGGCGTCCCCGGCGCTGCCCCGGACGCTGCCCATCGGGTGCTCGCGCACGGGGCCGCCCTGGCCAACGCCCGGGAGGTGGTGCGCCGGATCAGCCGGTAACTCCGGCGCCCCAGGCCCGCGCTGC
>CALKWS010000082.1 GCA_938004115.1 uncultured Ruaniaceae bacterium | reverse complement strand
AGTGCAGGGTCACGCCGTCGGCCACGTTCTCGTTGCGGAGCGTGACCTCCACCAGGCCCTCTCGTACCACTTCGGCAGCAAGGCGCGGCTGCTGTCGGAGTTGCTGGTTCGTACCGTCCAGGAACAGGTGGGACCGACCCCGCCGCTGGAGCGAGCCGAGTGGCTCGAGGCGGTCGCGGCGCCGGTCACGGGGACCGAACTGATCGACGTGTTCGTCGACAACGCGCACCCGATCATGGAGGAAGTGTCTCCGCTGATGCACGTGGCCCGGGTCGGAGCACTGAACGATGAGGAGGTCGCCGAGGTCTACCGGGAACATGAGGAGTGGCGGCGCCGGGCGTTCCACGAGGTGGCCACCTGGCTGGCGGAGCAGCGAGCGCTGCGCCCGGACCTGTCCGCACCACGCGCTACCGACATCGCGCTCACCACGTTCGGTCCGGAGGCGTACGTCGCGCTGCTCCAGGACCGGTCCTGGACGTCGGAGGAGATCTCCGCCTGGATGAAGGACGCGTTGAAGCGGCTGTTGCTGCCGTGCCACATGCACGCCGTGGCGGTCTGACCCATCACCGATGGCGGCCCCGGGTTGCGCAGTCACGGCTCCCGCCCCACGCTGCCGGCTATGGGCACGGTGATCGGGGGAGTGGAGTTGAGTCGCCCGGAGAAGGAACTCTTCCCGGCGAGCAGCGTCCCGGCAGTGACCAAACGCGACCTCGCGATCTACTACGCGCGGGTGGCGCACGTGCTGGTGCCGCACGTTCGCGGCCGTCCGATCAGCATGGAACGGTTCCCCGACGGGATCGACGGGCCCTCGTTCTACGAGAAACGGGTACCGGGGCATTTCCCGGCGTTCGTCCCCAGGGTGCAGGTGCAGACCCGTGACGGGCCCCAGGAACAGGTGATGATCGACGACGAACGCACGCTGATCTACCTCGCGAACCAGGCCTGCGTGACCCCGCACACCTGGCTGAGCACCGCTGCGGACCTGCAGCGTCCCGACCAGCTGATGTTCGACCTCGACCCCACCGTCCCCGGGCTGCGACGGGTGCGGCGGGCGACTCGCCTGGTGGGTGACCTCCTCACCGAGGTGGGTCTGGAGAGTTACCTCAAGACGACCGGGTCACGCGGGTACCACATCGTCGTCCCCCTGCGGCGGGGACCCTCTTTCGACGTCACGCGGGAGTTCGCCAGGGCGGTGGCCGAGGTCCTGGTGCATCGGGCCCCGGAGGTGGTCACCACCCAGGCTCGGAAGAACAAGCGCGGACATCGGGTACTCATCGACGTGCAACGCAATGCCTACGGGCAGACGGCGGTGCCCGCCTACGCCGTGCGCGCCCGGCCCGGTGCTCCGGTGGCGGTGCCCATCAGGTGGGCGGACCTGCACCGGATCGGACCCGCCGAGCACACGATCCGCTCGGTCCCGCGCAGGCTCGCGCAGATCGAGGATCCATGGGCCCGGATCGGGGCCGCCGCACAGGAACTTGGACCGGCCCTGGAGAAACTCAGGCGCCTCACGCCTTGAGGGGCGCGTCCTCCCGAACAGGGTCGTCCGCATCCGAGCGCGGCCATCGTCCGCCGGACTTCGGCCTTGGAACCGCTGCCCTCCGCCGGTGCTCTACGATCGAGGACCGTGGCGAGGGAGAGACCGGGCAATCGCAGCCCTCTGAAGCGTTTTCGCGTGTGGCAGGGGCTGTGGCGTTCACTGTTCGGCATCGACCATGACGGTGCGCGCTGGGACGTCGATGTGAACTTCCTGGCCTCGGACGAGCGGGTGGCTCTGTACCGCGATGGGCGGCAGGAGCGCACGCAGAAGTTGCCCGCGCGGTTCGAACTGCCCGACGGCGCCAGGATCGAGGTGCGCACGAGCACCTACGGTGTGCGGCGGGCGCACCTGGTCACACCGGCGGGGGAGGAGGTGCAGCTCACCCCGGCCCGGGGAACCGCCGAACGATGGCGGGCGGATCTGGAGCGCCGGCGGCCGGTGCTCAGCCGGGCGATCAGCATCACCTCGTTCGTGCTGCTGCTGACCGCGGTGGTGATCCAGGTGCCACAGGGGATCGAGTGGCTGGCTCGGCTCGGGGACGAGATCGCCCCGGCGTTGCCGGAGAACCTGACGGCCCTGGCCACGTTGCTCGAGAGGTTCACCTTCACCTCTCCCTGGCACCTGGACAGTACGGGGAACACCGCGGTGAGCGTGGTGGCCCTGGTCGCGCTGCTCGAACGCGCCCTGCGGTTACGTTACGCCTGGTGGCTGGATGGACTCGAGGGCATGGACGGCTCCTGGAGCGGAAGTTGAGTGCCGTATCCTGCGACCTCACGGTCCCGACGGCGAAGGAGCAGACATGAGCCACCACGACGATCAGCGCACCTGGTACGAGGAGTTCACCGTCTCCGGCGCGCAGTTGCTGTCCCAGGTGAAGGCCCTCATCGACGAGGGCAATGTGCGCCGGGTGTTCATCAAGAACCAGGACGGACGTACGTTGCTGGAGATCCCGCTCACCGCCGGAGTGGCGATCACCGCGGTGACCACGGTCCTCGCGCCGGCCCTGGTGGCCGTCGGGGCGATCGCGGCGCTACTGAGCCAGGTCACCGTCGGGGTGGAGCGGGAACACTCGCCCGGGCGTTCCGAGCAACAGACCACCGCAGCGGGGGCCGATCAGCAACCTGCGGGCACGGACCCGGACCAGGACGAACCGCCGGCGCTGGGCCACGCCTGACGATCAGCACACCCTAACGGTCGGCACACGCTGGCGGTCGGCACACGCCGGCGGTCGCCGGCGGATGTCGAGCACGGCCACGCGCGTGACCTCGGGGCGCGCACCGGTAGACCCGGCACACACGCGTAGGGCCCGGCATTGGCGCCGGGCCCTACGAGCGGTGAGGTGCGAGGACCTAGTTCACCACTGGGGTGCGTCCCTCACGGTTGTCAGTTGAAGACCGGGTCGAGGATGTCCTGGTTGTTCTCGATCCAGGCCCGGGCCCCCGCTGCGGGGTCGTCCTCGTGCTCGTTCACGACCAGGTCCTCGAGTTCGCCGTACTGATCATCGTCGAGCACGGGGAAGTTCGACATCCACTCGGCGACTTCGGGGAAGTCGGTGGAGAAGTCGGCGTTGGCGATGAAGTTCAGGGTCTCGGGCTCACCCAGCGCCTGCTCCGGGTCCTCCAGGTCCTTCACCGGGAACTCCGCGTTGGCCCAGAACGGACGCCACAACGTCACGACCACGTCTTCCTCGGCGTCGATGGAACTGCTCAACTCAGCCAGCATCCCCGCAGTGGAGGAGGGGACGAGTTCGAAACCGTTCTCGGCCAGCCCGTACGTCGGGAACACACTGTTCTCGGTGACGTTCATGTGACCCGCACCCGGCTCGATGCCGATCACCTGACCGCCGAACATGTCGGCGTTCTCGGCGAGTTCGGGAATGGAGTCGATCTCGGTGTACTCCGGTACGGCCAGGGTCAGGACCGCGCCCTCGTAGTAGGCGCCCAGGTCCTCGAGGTTGTCGCCGTAGGTCTCCATGTACTCGGCGTGGGTCACCTCCGGCCAGGCCGACGGGTACACGTGGTAGGCCCCGTCGGCCACCGCGGTGTACAGCGGACCCGCCTCGGTGATCTCCTCGATCTGGACCTCATAGCCCTGGTCCTGCAGCAGTTCCTGCCACAGGTAAGCCATGCTCAGTCCGTCGGTCCAGGCCGGCAGGATGCCCAGCACGACCGGTCCGTCCGCCTGGGCCGCGCCGTCACCGTCCTCCTGGACCTGCTCGGCGTCGCCGTTCTCCTCCGGCGCAGCACCGTCGTCGTCCGCGCCGTTGCCGCACGCTGCGAGGACAAGGGCGGCTGCGGCGCTGACCGCCACGAGCCCGGTAGTACGACGCCTCATATTCGTCTTCATCTCATTCCTTCCGTGTCATGGCTCTCTTGAGGTGCGCGTGAGAGCCTTCGTTCTGGACGCTTTGCTCCGTACTTCTCGGAGTCGTGTGTTCGGTTGGCCCGGAGGTGTTCCGACTCAGCCGGGAACCGGTTCCTGCCGCGTCTGCCCGGTGGCGGACGCGGCCTCGTCCGCCGCAGCGTCCTCGGCCGGCTTGGGCCGTCGCCGCAGCAAACGTCCTAGTTTACCCGGGCCTGCTCCCGGGGTCCGGCTGCCTACTCCGGCGGTGACCCGGTCGAGGTAGATCGCCAGGACAACCACGGACAGCCCGGATTCGAAGCCGAGCCCGATGTCGATGGTGCTGATCGCTCGGGTCACCTCCAGGCCGAGCCCCGGCGCGCCGACCATACCGCCGATCACCGCCATGGACAGGGCCAGCATGATCACCTGGTTGACGCCGGCCATGATCGTGGGCATCGCCAGCGGCAACTGGATCTTGCGCAGGATCTGCATGCCGGTATTGCCGAAGGCGTGGCCGGCTTCGACCACCTCGGGATCGACCTGACGGATGCCCAGTTCGGTGAGCCGGACCCCCGGGGGCAGGGCGAAGATGATCGTGGCGATCACCCCGGGGGTGATCCCGACGCTGAACAGCGTGATCACCGGAACCAGCCACACGAAAGCCGGCATCGTCTGCATCAGGTCCATGACCGGTCTGACGACCGCGGAGACGCGGTTGGACTTCGCCGCGGCGATGCCGATCGGGATCGCGAAGATCAGGGCGATGACGGTGGCCACGAAGACCATCACGAGGGTGAACATCGCGTTCTGCCACTGCTCGACGCTGATGACGAACACCCACATGGCCAGCGAGACGATGGCGAACTTCCAGTTCCGCAGGAGCCAGGCGAGCAGGGAGAAGATGACGGCCAGGACCAGTGCGTCCGGAGTGGTCAGGATCGTGATCAACCAACTCGTGCTCCACGAGATGATGCTCTGGATCGCATCCCAGAGCACGCTCAGGTTCACCTCGATCCATTTGAAGATGGCCTCGATCCACTCGCCGACCTCAAGACGCCGGATTCCCGCTCCGTCGGTTTCCTCCGTGGCGTACAGATTCATCAGACCACCTCCGCCTGGGACCCGGTATACGTCGCCGGGGAGTCCGGCACCGCAGGTGCGCTGGGATCGGCAAGTGCGTTCAGCAAGGTCACCCGGGGGATCACACCGGTGAGCCGACCCGCCTCGTCGGTGACGACGACGCCGGGCGGGCTGCCGGCCGCTGCGGTCATGATCTCGGCGAGCGGGGCGTCGGCGCCGACGACCGGCATGGGGTGGACCAGCCCGTGCAGGTCGTCACGATGACCCGCCTGGACCGCCTTCGCGACGTCGGCCTCGTGCACCATCCCCTGCGGGCGTCGCCCGCGGTCGACCACCGTGAGCCAGCTGACCTGGTGCTCGCGCATCAATTTGTGCGCCGCACGCGGACCGGACTCCGACCCCAGCACCGCTACCGGCGGCTCCATGATCGCACCCGTGGTCAGCACACGGGTACGGTCCACGTCCTGGATGAACTGGGCGACGTAGTCGTTGGCCGGGTCGTTCAGGATCTCCTCGGAGGTCCCGATCTGCACGATGCGACCATCGCGCATCATGGCGATCCGGTCGCCCAACCGCATCGCCTCGTTCAGGTCGTGGGTGATGAACAGGATCGTCTTGCCCAACTCCTGCTGCAGTTCGATGAGCTGGTCCTGCATCTCGCGGCGGATCAGGGGGTCCAGGGCCGAGAACGCCTCGTCCATGAGCATGATGTCGGTGCCCGCCGCGAGGGCGCGGGCGAGGCCCACGCGCTGGCGCATCCCACCGGACAACTCATGGGGGTAGGAGTGACCCCACCCCTTCAGGCCGACCATGGCCAAGGCCTTCTCCGCAGCGGCCTCGCGCTCGGCACGACTGGCGCCACGCACCTCCAGGGAGTGTGCGGCGTTCTGTCCCACCGTGCGGTGCGGCAGCAGGGCGAAGTGCTGGAACACCATCGACACCTTGTCGCGGCGCAGCCGCCGTAACCGCGCACCCCGCAGGCCGGCGATATTCTCCCCGGCCACCACGAGGTCGCCGGCTGTGGGCTCCAGCAGTCCGTTCACCATCCGGATCAGGGTGGACTTGCCAGAGCCGGACAGTCCCATCACCACGAACATCTCACCGTCGCGGACGTCGAACGCGGCGTCGATGACGGCGGCAGTCAGGCCACGCTCGCGTAGGTCCTCGCGGGTGGCGCCGTCACGTAGGGCGGCAACACCGCGCTCGGGTCGCCGGCCGAAGACTTTATAAACACCGTGCGCTTCTATGACAGGCACTGAGTACGACTCCGGGTTCCTAGCAGGCCGAACCTGCCTTTGGGGCTAAGGGAGATGTGTCGGAAGCCGGCGCCGGGTGGGTCGAGGCCGACCTGGCGCGATTCGCACGGGAACACGGGCGCAAACGCCAGCGGCGTTCGCGCGTTGCGCTTCCCGGCCCGCTCCGCTGTGTAGACAACGTCCTCCATTCTGACATAGGTCCCGCACGGACCCGTCGTCACGACGCTGCCGGTGGATGTGCGACCCCAGCACACGCACCGTGACGAGTCTCATACCAAACCATGGCGGCTATGATGCAATCAACCGGCACGGCCTTGGCGCGTTATCGCCGGCCCGTCGCCGCTCTCGCCGCGCGGACCGCACCAACACGCGAAACATTGACCGTGCACTTGCGTGCGACGGTGCCGATGCAGGCATAGAACCCGTGCGACGGCCCCCAACCGTGCCGGACCGGCACCCGCATCGCCGGCCGCATCACGCCGGGGGACGTGCGGGCGATATCGTTATGGAGTTGTGACCGGTGGGGGTGCCCCGGGCCCGCCCTTCGACGGTCGCCGGAGCGGATGCCCGGGCCGTATGGATCCTTCCGCGGGCGCCGCCCCGCGTGGGGAGGGTGACGGACGGGATATCTTGATATCGAACAATTCATCGTCGACCCCGGGACGGAAGATACTTCGTGGCTACACCCACCATCATTTACACCCACACCGATGAGGCACCGGCGCTGGCGACCTATTCCTTGTTGCCGGTGATCGAGACGTTCGCCGCTACCGCAGGCGTGCAGGTGGAGACCAGGGACATCTCGCTGTCCGGCCGGATCCTGGCCGCATTCGCCGACCGCCTCCCGCAGGACCAGCAGGTGCGCGACGCGCTGGCAGAGTTGGGCGAGCTGGCCAAGGAACCGCACGCCAACATCATCAAGTTGCCGAACATCTCCGCGTCCATCCCGCAACTGAAGGCGGCGATCGCCGAACTCCAGGAGCAGGGTTTCGACCTGCCTGCCTACCCGGACGCTCCGGCAACCGAGGAGGAGCGCGAGATCCGGGAGCGGTACGACCGGGTCAAGGGCAGCGCGGTGAACCCGGTCCTGCGTCAGGGTAACTCCGACCGGCGCGCACCGGCGTCGGTGAAGAACTACGCCAAGGCGCACCCGCACCGGATGGGGGAGTGGTCCAAGGACTCCCGGACCAATGTGGCGACGATGAGCGGCGATGACTTCCGGCACAACGAGAAGTCGGTGGTGATCGAGAACGAGGGCAACCTGCGCATCGAGCATGTCGACGACGCCGGGAACGTGACCGTGCTGCGCGATGAGGTCCCGGTGCTGGCCGGCGAGGTGGTCGATGCCACCGTGATGCGCGCGGCGGCCCTGCAGCGGTTCCTCACCGAACAGGTGCAGCGGGCCAAGGACGAGGGCGTGCTCTTCTCCGTGCACCTGAAGGCCACCATGATGAAGGTCTCCGACCCGATCATCTTCGGCCACGCGGTGCGGGCGTTCTTCCCGAACACCTTCGCCCGGTACGGCGAGCAGCTGGCGGCTGCCGGGCTCAGCGCGAACGACGGCCTGGGTTCGATCTACGCCGGCCTGGAGAGCCTGCCCCAGGGGGAGGAGATCAAGGCCTCCTTCGAGGCGGAACTGGCCGAGGGGCCGCCGCTGTACCAGGTGGACTCCGACCGCGGCATCAGCAACCTGCACGTGCCCAGCGACGTGATCATCGACGCCTCGATGCCCGCGCTGATCCGCGGGGGCGGTAAGGCCTGGGGCCCGGACGGTAAGGAGGCCGACGCGCTGACGGTGATCCCCGACTCCAGTTACGCCGGGGTCTACCAGGCCACCATCGAGGACTCCCGGGAGAACGGTGCCCTGGACCCCGCCACCATCGGTTCGGTGCCGAACGTGGGCCTGATGGCCATGGCCGCCGAGGAATACGGCAGCCACGACAAGACCTTCGAGATCGAGCACAGCGGCACAGTGCGCATCGTCACCGCCGCCGGGGAGGTCCTGACCGAACACACCGTGGCCCCGGGCGACATCTGGCGCGCCTGCCAGACCAAGGACGTGGCGATCCGGGACTGGGTGAAACTCGCCGTGACCCGCGCCCGGGCCACCGGCGCTCCGGCGGTGTTCTGGCTGGACTCCGGCCGGGCGCACGACCAGAACCTGATCGCCAAGGTGCGGCAGTACCTGCGGGAGCACGACACCGAGGGCCTGGACCTGCCGATCATGGACCCGGTCTCGGCTACCCGGTACACCCTGGAACGGATGCGCGCGGGCCAGGACACCATCTCGGTGACCGGCAACGTGCTGCGGGACTACCTCACCGACCTGTTCCCCATCCTGGAGTTGGGGACCAGCGCGAAGATGCTCTCCGTGGTTCCCCTGATCGCCGGGGGCGGACTGTTCGAGACCGGCGCCGGAGGGTCGGCGCCCAAGCACGTCCAGCAGTTGCAGGAACAGAACTACCTGCGCTGGGACAGCCTGGGGGAATTCCTCGCGCTGGCGGTGAGCTTCGAGCACCTGGCCCAGTTCGACGACAACCCGCGGGCACAGATCCTCGCCGACACCCTGGACCGGGCCACCGGCACGTTCCTGGAGGAGAACAAGTCCCCGACGCGGCGGCTGGGCGGGATCGACAACCGCGGCAGCCACTTCTACCTGACGCTGTATTGGGCCGAGGAACTGGCCAAACAGGACCAGGATGACGCACTCGCCCGCGCCTTCGACACCCTGGCCGCCACCCTGCGGGAGCAGGAGCAGACCATCGTCGAGGAACTGATCGCGGTCCAGGGGAACCCGGTGGACCTGGGCGGCTACTACCGTCCGGACCCGCAGAAGGCCGCCTCGGTGATGCGCCCCTCGGCGACCTTCAACGCCGCCCTGGAGAGCCTGAACGCGTAACCGGCACCGCCGTGCCCGCTCCGGCCCGGGTCCCCGCCCGGGCCGGAGCCGGCCAGATCGTGGCCGCTGCGGCCGGCGCTAGACGCGTTCGGCGATGGCGAGTTCCGTCGTCGGGCCTTCGGACAGGGCCGCGGTCAGGGCTCGTTCCATCGGATACAGCGCGGCGCCGGCCAGCCACCCGGAGGCCGGGTGCAGCGTGGCGGCGCGCAGGAACCCGCCCCACCCCTTGCGCCACCACCACGGGGCATCCACCTGGGCGTTCATCAACACCAACATCGGGACGCGGCGCCGAAGGTGCAGGCCGTGCTCGGCGAGCGCATCGGTGATCCACTCCAGCGTGCGGTTCACCTGATGGTCGCTGCGGTCGGAGGGACGGTTGAGGAAGTTCTCCGTGAACACGAAGGTGCCCCCGGGACGCAACAGGGCGGCGATATTGCCGAGCGCGCTGTGGTACAGCGCATCGTCGGCGATATGGAACAACACGTCCATACACGAGACGACGTCGAACGCCCCGGGAGGGAACGGCACACCCGCCGTGATGTCGAGTTGCTCGATCCGCACCGGAGCGAAATGCGCCCGTAGGTTCTCCACCGCGGCCGGGGTGAGGTCCGACCCGGTGACCTGTCCGGCACCGGCGGCCCGCCACCAGTCCAGATACAGGCCGGTACCCGAGCCGATATCGAGCACGCTGGTCTGCGGTCCCGGGCCCACCCGGGCCGCCTCACGCGCGAACACCTGCCGCCGCACCCGGTACATCCACGTGTTGAACGGCCGGCCCAGCGCCCGGTAGCCGACCCCGGACTCGGACCAGTCCTGCGCGAGCCGTTGGTTCCAGAACTCGTCATGGCGTTCACTCATCGCGACTCATTCTGAGGCGCAACGGGCCCCGGCGCACCCGGAGCAGTACTGCCAGGTCGGCCACCGCCGCGAGACGATTAGGTCCTAGGTCCTGCAGGGAACCCGCGACGGGCACCTACCGTCAACGGTATGAGACGTTTGCTGTTCGCGCTGATCGCAGTGGTACTGGTGGTGGCCGGCTGCGCACCAACGCAGGAGAGCGGGACCGGAACGCCGTTGAGCGGCGACCTCGCCGAGTTCGACACCCGTACGCTCATCGACCACCTGGACCGGCTCCCCGGGCCACAGCGTCCCACGGACCTGGTGGCCTCGGTCCGGCCGGCCGAGCTGGTGGTGTCCGACGGCGTCACGGAGGACCGCCAGGAAATCCCGGACGATGAGTTCTACCTGGCCTTCGCTCCGTACGTGGAGCGCACCCACGACTGCTTCTACCACTCCCTGACCACCTGTCAGGGCGAACTGCCGAACACCGCCATGCACATCCGCATCACCGACACCCATGGCGAGGTCCTGGTCGATGAGGCCCGCACCACCTTCGACAACGGGTTCATCGGGGTGTGGTTGCCGCGGGACATCACCGCGACCCTGGAGGTGGAGCACGAGGGCCGCTCGGCAACCACGACGATCGGCACCGGTGCACAGGACCCCACCTGCCTGACCACGCTCCAACTGCGGTAGCGAGGCGGTACGTTGAAGGTGGGCCGGGTTCCTGCGCGATCGATCACGCCACATCACCGGTGCAAAGTTGCCGACGCCAGACGAAGGAGTAGTACGTGAACACCACCAAGGACGTAGTCGTTGCCACCGACGGCTCCTCACATGCCGAGGACGCCGTCCTCTGGGCAGCCCGGGAGGCGGACCGGTTGAGCACCCGGTTGCGGATCGTGTCCGTGCGGGAACCCTGGAGCGACCCCTTCGGCATCAGCCGCGAGGTCCGCAAGGCCCAGGAGGACATGTCCGCGCAGATGCTGCAGAACGGGGCCGATATCGCCAAGCAGGGGTACCCGGACCTGGAGATCGTCACCCGCCACCCCAGCGGCGACGTGGTGGAAACGCTCGCCAAGGAGTCCGATACCGCCCACATCATCGTCACCGGCAGCCGCGGACGGGGCGGATTCTCCGGTCTGGTCCTCGGGTCGACCAGCTTACGGCTGACCACCCGGTCCAAGGCCCCCGTGGTGGTGATCCCGGGTCCGAGCGAGACCATCTACGGGGAGGTGGTGGTAGGCATCGACGGCTCGGAACAATCCGAGCACGCCCTTCGGTACGCCTTCGAGGAGGCCGACGTCCGCAAGGCGCGGTTGAGCGCGGTGCGAGTGCTGGAACACCCCGAGTTCTACGGACCGGCCGGGGGGTACGGGGAGTGGATGCTGCACGCCACCCGCGCGACCGAACAACTCATGGCCGAAGAGGTGAAACCGCTCCGGGAGAAATTCCCCGAGGTCGAGGTGGACCTGAAGGCCCTCAAGGGCCACCCGGCCGGTGCGCTCCGGCTCGCCGCCCAACGTGCCGATCTGCTCGTCGTGGGTAACCGCGGCCGCGGCGTCGCGCGGTCGCTGCTGCTGGGGTCGGTCAGCCACGGGGTGCTGCACCACGCACCCTGCCCGGTCGCCGTCGTGGGCAACCGGCGCAAGTGACGGCGCACCGCCACAACGCGCCGTCGGCCATCCCCGTCATCGACGGGCACAACGATCTGCCCTGGAAGTGCCGCAGCGAACGTGACGGGAGCGTGGCCGGGCTGGACCGTCACCAGGAGCAGTTCCAGACCGATCTACCCAGGTTGCGCCGGGGCGGGGTGGCCGGACAGTTCTGGTCGGCCTGGCTGCCCCATGAGTTCAGCGGCGCCGAAGCGGTCAAGGCCACGATGGAGCAGCTCGACCTGATCCATCGGATGGTCCGCACCTACCCGCAGACCCTGGCGTTCTCCCGGACCGCCGACGACGTCCGAACGGCGATCGAGGCGGACCGGATCGCCAGCCTGCTCGGCATCGAGGGCGGCCACCAGATGGCCGACTCCCTCCCGGTGCTTCGGCAGTACGCCCGGCTGGGCGCGCGTTACCTAACGTTGACGTGGAACTACAACACCACGTGGGCGGATTCGGCCACGGACACACCGAGGCACGGCGGCTTGAGCCGACGGGGCCGGCGGCTGATCCGCGAGATGAACGACATCGGCATGGTGGTGGACCTCTCCCACGTCGCACCGGCCACGATGCGGCACGCGCTGGAGGCCACCCGGTTGCCGGTGATGTTCTCCCATTCCTCCTGCTACGCGCTCAATCCGCACCCCAGGAACGTCCCGGACGATGTGACCGCCGCACTGGCCGCCAACGGCGGTGTGCAGATGGTGACGTTCGTACCCGCGTTCCTCTCGGCCGAGTACTGGCACTGGGAACGCGACGGCGCCACCGGCAGCGCACCGCCGGTCGACGTGGCTTGCGTCGCCGACCACGTCGAGCACGTACGCGATGTAGCCGGCGTGGATCACGTGGGCCTGGGCGGGGATTTCGACGGGGCGGGCCCGATGCCCGCCGGGCTCGAGGACGTGGCCGGGTATCCCAGCCTCATGGCGGAACTACGCGCCAGGGGGTGGGCGCAGGAAGACCTGGAGAAACTCGGGTTCCGCAACGTGCTGCGGGTGCTGGCTGACAACGACGGCGCCCATCGGGCGTTCGTGCGCGATGAGGATCACGAAGGCGCTCTGGCATAGTCCAGGACGGCCGCCGCGAACGCCTCGGCTATCGCGCGGCAGGCCCGTGCACTCTGGGGTTCCACGGACCGGGCGAACCGGATGAGCTCATCGTGGTCGAACCCATCGTCGTGGACCTTCTCCCGGTCCCACCGGGCGACGTTCTCCGCGCTGGCCTCAGGGTGGAACTGCAGACCCCACGCCACCGGGCCCAGGCGGAACGCCTGATGCGGACAGTCGTCCGAATATGCCAGGTGTACCGCCTGCGGCGGGAGAGCGGTGATGGCATCCCGGTGGTTCTCGATCGCGTAGAAGCGTGCGGGCAGGCCCCCGAGCAGCCCGTCCCCGTCGGCGGCGTCGGTCAGGTGGATCTGGGTGGCACCGCGCTCCACCACGCCGTGATCGGCCCGCACCTGGCCGCCGCCCACCATCGCCAGGAGTTGCCCGCCCAGACAGATGCCCAGGACCGGCACCCGGTCTTCCAGAGCGGCCGCGGTGAGACGACGCTCCTGCGGTAGCCAGGGTGCCTTCTCGTCGTCGTCGGGCATCAGCCCGCCACCGAGCATCACCAGCCCGTCCACGCCGTCGAGGTCCGCCGGCAGCCCCTCGGCACCGGGCTGCAGGGTGACCTCCACGCCGGCGTCGGCGAGCCAGTCCCGGTAACGACCGAGACCGGAATCCGGATGGTTCAGGATGGCGAGAACACGGGCGGTCATCCGGTCCATCCTGACACACCACGCTCCGGCGGCCGGCGGGTCCGGCGGGCGTTGCGCTTACCCGGTGGTCCAGATGCCGGAGCTTCCGCGCCGGTGAGAGCCCATCAGGTGGGTGTCCACCATGCCGACCGCTTCCATCAGCGCGAACATGGTCGTGGGACCGACGAAGGTGAATCCCTTGGACCGCAGCGCGGCAGCCAGCGCCTTGGACTCGGGGGACTGGGTGGGCACCTCACGCATGGTCCGCGGCGTCGGCGTGCTCCGGGGTCGGAAGGACCAGATGAACTCGGCCAGGCCTCCCTCCGCCCGCAAGTCGATCGTGGCCCGTGCGTTGGTGACCGCAGCGGCGATCTTCGCCCGGTTACGCACGATCCGGTCATCGGCGAGCAACCGTGCCACGTCCTGGTCGGTGAACGCGGCGACCTTGTCCGGGTCGAAGTCACAGAACGCCTCGCGGAAGGCCGGGCGTTTGCGCAGGATCAGCGCCCAGGACAGGCCGGCCTGGAAGGTCTCCAGCGTGAGGCGTTCGTACATGCCGCGCTCGTCGCGGACCGGCATTCCCCACTCGGTGTCGTAATAGGTGCGCAGCAGGTCATCCGACGCGGCCCAGGCCGGCCGCGCGAGGCCGTCGGGGCCGACGTGCAGGTCAGGCACGGCCCACGGCGTGGTCGGCAGATGCGTGCTCCTGCGCGTCCGCGTCCTCCGCGTCCTCAGCCGAGTCGTCCTCGCCGTCAGTGCCGTCCGCGGTGTCGGTGTGGGCCTGCACGCCGGCTGCGGGTGCGGCCTGACTCGTGCCGGTGCCGGCGGCCGTGCCATCACCGGCATCGGTCTGCTCGTCGTC
>CALKWS010000081.1 GCA_938004115.1 uncultured Ruaniaceae bacterium | reverse complement strand
CCGGTGCTCAGCGCCCACGTGGTGGTGGAGGACGAGGTGCTGGACCCCGACGACTTCTGCCGGGTGCTCGACGCGGTGCAGGACTGCGCCCGGGGGCACTTCGATGTGGAGCACTCCACCATCCAGATCGAGCCAATCGGCCACCACGACACCGAGACCGCCACGCACGCCTGATCGGCCGCCCGCGCCTGATCGGCCGCTCACCCCGGTGCGCCGCCGTCCGGCGCCCCGGCACCAGAGCCCTCGCCCCGGGGCGCCAGCAGACCGACCATCTCCTGATCGGCCAACTCCTGGATCTGGGCGACGCTGCCGTCCACCACTGGATACCTGCCCCGGCCCGCGGCGGTCACCGCGACGAGCGTGGCCAGCCCCAGGCGGCGCTGGAAGATCGACTGACGCACCTGCCAACCGATGATGCCCTCCCGGTGCAGCACCACCGTGGAGCGGCGGATGCTGCCCCGGCGGGAGGCGAGCAGCGCCGGGGTCAGGGCGTGTCCGAGGTTAGAGGCGGCGTCGTAGGCGTGCCTGAGCGAGGCCACGATCAGCACCACCACCAGGACAGCCGCTCCGGCCAGCGCCCACACGGGTACCGGGCCCAGGGCGAACAGCCCCACCCAGCCCAGTACGAGCGCGAGGATGATCCAGCCCGCCCAGCGAAGCCGCCTGATCAGTGCGCCCCTGGGATGCGGGTGCAGACTCACCTCGTGGGCCGGTGGCCCGATGATCTCCCGCACGATCTGCTGTGCCACGGCGCGAGGCGCGAGGGGGAGCAGCGTGGAGAGCCCGGTCTGCGCCTCGGCCTGGGAACCGAGCCCGGTGGCCACCACCTGCACGCGCGCGGCCCCCGCCAGTCGCCCGCCGAGCGGTTCGACCATGTCCACCCCGCGGATCCGGTCCTCCTCCAGGCTGACCGACCGGGAGGTCAGCAGCCCGCGACGGACCCGCAGCATCCCGCCGCGCTCACGGTCCAGGCGGTAGTCCCACCACGCCTCCAGCTGAAAGGCGATCGCCGTCACCGCGGCCACCACCAGCACCAGCAGCAGGCCCACCGCGATGACTCGTCCCCATCCATGCGTCGCCGCCAGATCGAGCACCACGCGCACGATCAGGTCGCCGCGGCCGAACCAGTCGGTGACTTGGAACGCCACACCGATGAGCACCGCAGCGATACCCATCGTCCAGAGCGACAGCGGCGCGTACCACACCCACCTGGCCCGCCACGTGGCAAGACGCCGGGCGTCCCTGGAGTCGCTGCCGGCGACGTCCCGGTCCAGCAGCATCTCCTGCAGGCGCTCTCCCTCGCCGCGCGGGACCGGGTTGAGTACCAGGGCCTGGCTCGCGGCGCCCCCGCCCCCTTGTTCCCCGGTGCCCACGGCCAGCCGGACCAGGCCCAACCACCGCAGCAGGATGTGGGCGCTCAGATCCACCGCCCTGATCCGCTCCCGGGCGAGGCGCAGCCGACTGGTGAACAGCACGCCGGTGCGGACCTCCACATGGGTGGCGGTGACCCGGTAGCGGGTGCGGCGCCAGCGCACGTAGTCCGTCAATGTGGCCACGCCGATCAGCAGCCCCGCCCCGGGAAGCACCCACGCCAGCGCCGTGCCGACCGAGGTCGCACTGCCCACCCCGATCGTCGTGGGCACGCCGCCCAGCACCGCGATGCCGGTGAACACCACCGCGGTGACCGCTACGGTGCGCACGTCCAGTCGCTGCCAGGGTGCGTCGTCGTCCGCCGTTGCCGGCTCACGGTGCGCCGGGCCGGTCCCCGATAGTTCCGGCGGGGCGCTCATGTCGCATCCCCGGGCGTGGCGTCGGTGATCAGGGTGAGTTCGTGGGAGACCCGTTCGGCGTCGTCGTGCGCGAGGCCCGCGATC
Organism: uncultured Ruaniaceae bacterium; assembly: GCA_938004115.1. Taxonomy (GTDB): domain Bacteria; phylum Actinomycetota; class Actinomycetes; order Actinomycetales; family Beutenbergiaceae; genus CALKWS01. Next base: position 1,393 of record CALKWS010000081.1, on the reverse strand, counting down.
GCCACCGCGCCGGCGGAGGAGGCCGTGGTCACCGTGACCGTGGCGATTCCGAAGGCGCGCTGCAACGGCCCGCGGGTGGTGTCCACGGTCTGGATCCGAGACATCGGGGCAACACGCCAGGACTGCCAGAAGTAGCCGGTGCGGGTGTACACCGCCCGCTCGGTGACTTCCCAGCGGTGCACGCGGTACCACCACGTCGGCAGGGCCACGGTGAGCACCAGGCCGATCACGCCCGCGATGGCCGCCGGGGTCAGCAGCCAGATGCGGGCCGGGGAGATGAGGAGGCCCAGGATCACCAGCGGTGTGATGACGACGGCGAAACCGAGTGCGAGCCGGGCGCGCCACCAGCCCACCACACGGCTGTCGTACCGGTTGCTCGGCGGGCGCAGGTTCACCACCTCCGGCTCGCGCGCTGCCCCCGCTTGGTCCGTTGCTGCTCGCGCTTCGCCCATGGCCCGGGCTCCTCCCAGAATCTATTTCGTGCAGGTGCACGATAACGTAGGGTGGAGGAAAACGGCCAGATAGTTCGAGGGGCGGTACGTGCCCAAGATCGTCGATCATGACCAACGCCGGCGGGAGATCGCCGAGTCGGTGCTGGATATCGTCGCGGCCGAGGGCGTGCCGGCGGCCACGTTGCGGCGGGTGGCCGCGGAGTCCGGGTTCGCGATGAGCACCATCCAGCACTACTTCGAGACCACCCAGGCGATGCTGCGATTCGCCCTCGCCATGCTCGAGCGGCGCAAGGCGGAGCGGATCGCGGCACGTGTGTACGCCGAGTGGCACAACGGACCGCGAGCGGTGATCGAGGGCGTTTTCGATGAGGTACTCCCGCTGACCCCGGAGCGGCTGCGGGTCGCCACCATCGGGGTGGCCTACTACGTCGCCTGGCGGCAGGACCGGGAACTCCGGGCCGTCCTGGTGCAGGACGTGCCGGCGGCGATCGCCGGCTTCGCGGCCGTGGTGCGCGAGGGGCAACGGCTGGGGCAGATCGACCCCACTCGGGACGCCGACCGGGAGGCGAAGTTGCTCTTCACCTTCGCCGATGCCCTGGCCGCCAACATCGTGATCGGCTACCAGCAGGCAGATGAGGCGCAGCGCACCGCCGCGTACTACCTCGACCGGTTGTTCACCTGAGTCGGTCACCGGCCGGTCACTAGGGTGATGGCACCGCCGTCATAGGAGGGTGCCATGCAGGCGCATCGCAGGGCAGGGTCCATCACCACCGCTCTCGCCCTCCCCGCCAGCCTGTGCCTGCTCGGCGCCGCGCCGCCGGGAGCGGCGGGGACCCGGGAGGCCATCGCAGACACCGGCGCGGCGGTCACCTGGGCGATCGTGGCGGCCGTGGTGCTGCTCACCGCGGGGGTGGTGCTGCTGCTGGCCCGCCACCGGATGC
>CALKWS010000080.1 GCA_938004115.1 uncultured Ruaniaceae bacterium | reverse complement strand
GCCTGAGCGGTGAGGTCAGGACGCCTGGACGATGAGCCGCTGGAGTGCGTCGGCCATGTGCGCCACGAGCAACTCATCGGTGTGCGCGGCGTTGCCGGGCGTGAACGACTCGGCGATGGCCCGATGCTCGGCCACGCGCGTCTGGTTGTCGGCGTAGGTGGGCTCCAGGGCCCGGATGCACATCCGGGTCTCGGTGAGCAGGGTGTCGTGCATCCGCTGCAGCCGGGGACTGTCGGCAGCCTCCACCAGGATCTGGTGGAAGCGCACGTCCACGTCGGTGACCGCGACCACCTCGCCGTGCTGGGCCGCCTGGTCCATCTCCTCCACCGCGGCCACCAACGCCTCCCGCGCCGGGTCCGGGCCCTGCCGGTGAATCTGTGCGGCCGCCGTGCGCTCCACGCCCTCGCGGGCCAGGTACAGGTCCCGGATGTTCTCCGGGGTCAGCTCGATCAGGAACACGCCCCGGTTGCGGTAGGAGACCAGCAGCCCCTCCTGGGTGAGACGCTGCAACCCCTCCCGCAGCGGGCCGCGGCTGACGCCCAGTTGCTTGGCCAGCGCTGCCTCGTGCAGCTGGCTGCCCGGCGGGATGTGCCCCTGCGCGATCGCCTCGCGCACCTGGGAGGCGATCAGGCTCGGCGTGGACTCCTGCATCACCGGCTCCAGGGGAACCGTGCCGTTCTGCGTCATCGGCCCAGACCCTCGGCGCCGCCCACCGGTGCGGCCGGGGACGCCGCGGCATCCACCGCACCGTCGGCGGCGAACAGCGTGCCGAATCCGTCCAGCCGGGGGCGCAGACCCACCAGTCCCACGGCGTCGAACACGGTGACCTGGTTGGCGGTCAGCACCGGCCGGCCGGCCACGCGTTCCAGTTCCGGCAGCCAGGCCAGGGTGTGCATCGCGGTGTCCGGCACCAGCACCGCCTCGGCCTCGACGTCGGCGGCCCCGGCGACGATCGCGGCCACGTCATCGCGCTGCAGGGTGCCCACCTCGGCGGCGGTGTGGATGCCGTGACTGGACATGCCCAGCACCTCGATCCCGGCAGCGGCCAGGAAGTCGATGAAGTGTTCGGCCACGTCCTGCGGATAGGACGCGGTCACCGCGACCCGGGTGATCCCCAGGGCCCGGCAGGCGCGCACGAACGCCCAGGACGTGGAAGAGGCCGGCAGGCCCGTGCGCTCGGCGAGGTCGGCGACCTGGCGCCGGGCGCCGTCGGGTCCGAACACGAAACTGCCCGAGGTGCAGGCCCAGCTGAGCGCATCCACCTGCGTGACGATGCGCGAGGCTGCCTGCGCCAGGCGGTCCGCCGAGCCCAGGTCGAGCAGGGCGTCCACCTCGTGGGCATCGACCCCCACGAAGGTCTCCTCCACCAGCAGGTGCACGTCGTGGGCGGCCAGGGCCGGGGCGATGTGGTCGTAGTCGTCCTTCGCGCTGTCGCCGGGATACAGCAGTCCGATCGTGGGCACCGGGAACCTCCGCGTGTGTCGATTGTTGACAATCCTACCGCCGTCGGTGGGTCCTGCCGAGGGAAATCGCGGTCAGCCGAGCAGGTTCAGCGCGATCAGCGCATAGGTGCGGGCCGCGGTGTGCAACTCCTCCAGCGACACCGACTCGTTGGGCCGATGGGCCTGCTCGGTGACCGACCCGGGACCGAGCACCACCACCGGCATGTTGCCGTCCTGCGCCAGGAACCCGCCGTCACAGGCCGCGGTCCACCCGCCCACCGGCAGGTCGGGTCCGCCGGCCTGGCGCACCGCCGCCCCGGCGGCGCGTACCAGGGCACTGTCCGGGTCGGTCTCGAACCCGGGCATGTTCATCGGCATGCGCACCTCCGCCTCCAGGCCGCGCTCATGCAGTCCCAGGCCCTGTACGCGCCGGCGCACCTGGTCCAGTACCTGGGCCGGGTCCTCCCCGGGAAGCAACCGCCGGTCGGCGCTGATGCGGCAGTGGTCGGGCACCATCGACCCGCCCACGCCGCCGTTGACCACACCGACGTTCCAGGTGGCCGGGCCGGCCAACGGGTGGGCATCGCGCGCCATCTCGTGGTGCCAGGCCTCCAGGTCGCTGATGATCCGCGCCGCCCCGTAGATGGCGTTCTTCCCGTCGGCGGGGTTGCCGGCGTGGGCGGCCTGGCCGTGCACGTCGATCTCGATATAACTGGCGCCGCGGGCGGCGACGATCGTCTGCAGGTCGGTGGGCTCGGCCACCACGCACCCGGCGTGCATCAGGTTGGCCGGGTCGGTGATGTAGTCCCGGATCCCGATGCCCAGTTCCTCCTCGTCCACCACCGCGGCCAGTTCCACCGGCCCGCGCAGCCGCACCCCGGACCGAACCAGGGCACCCATGGCCACCAGACAGGCGGCGAGCCCGCCGAGCATGTCCGAGGCCCCGCGCCCGTACAGCCGGCCGTCGCGGACCACCGGTTCGTACGGGGCGGTGTGCCAGCCGGTGCCGGCGGGCACCACATCGGTGTGCCCGAGCAGCAGCAGGCCCGGTGCGGCCCCGGCGTCCGGGGTGGTGATACGCACGTTCGGCCGCTGCGGGGCCACGATGGTGCTGGCGGCGTCCAGCCCCCAACGCCGGGCGTGGTCGACGAGCACCTGGGCGGTGACCTCCTCGGTGCCCATCTCGCCCTGCCCGGCGGCGTAGATCAGTGCCGCGGCCAGGTCGGTGACCGCCTGCGGGTCGATCGCCTGCAGCACGTCCCGCGCGACGTCGTCGGCCATCAGTGCCGGCCCTGCACCTTCTGCACGGCCCGGGCCAGGCGCGCCACGCCCTCCTGGGTGCGTTCGGGGCTGGTGGAGGCGAAGCACAACCGCAGCGCGTGGGGGAAGTGCTTGGAGGGGGAGAAGGCGTTGCCCGGGATGTAGGCCACACCCTCCTCCAGCGCGATCGGGAACAACTCCTCGGTGTCCACGGACTCATCGAAGGTGACCCACAGGAAGAATCCGCCGTCGGGGTCGGTCCAGCGCGCCTGGTCCCCGAAGTGCTGGTCCAGGGCCTCCTGCATGGCGTGCTTGCGGCGGCGGTACTCGGCGCGCTGCGCCTCCAGGTGCACATCGAACCCGCCGCTGCTGAGGAACCCGGCCACCAGGCGCTGAGCGGGCAGGTTGGTGCAGGTGTCCATCGCCTGCTTGGCGTTGATCAGCAGCTGCTGCAG
>CALKWS010000079.1 GCA_938004115.1 uncultured Ruaniaceae bacterium | reverse complement strand
CGGTGGAGCGGGGATTGGGCGCCATCGGTTCCTGGTCGACGATGATCGCAGGGGTCAGGCCCGCGAGCACGTCCACCTCCGGGCGGGCGAGTGCGGGCATGAACCCCTGCACGAACGCCGGATAGGTCTCGTTGATCATCCGTTGGGACTCGGCCGCGATGGTGGCGAAGACCAACGAACTCTTCCCTGAGCCGGACAGCCCGGTGAACACCGTCAGGCGGCGTTTGGGGATCTGCACGTCCACACCCTTGAGGTTGTTCTCCCGGGCGCCGCGGACGCTGATCGTGTCGTGACTGTCGGCCGGATGTATCGGTGCTCGCTCGTTCACCATCGGCCCCGCTTCCTGTGCTGGTGGCCCTGCCGTGAGGCCGATCTAACCAAACACGGTGCTCGGCACACCAGGGCCGGCCCGGTCACTTCCGTCCGGTGAGGCGTTCCAACTCGAGGAGGTCCGCGGCATCCGGCTCCCACAGCGTCTGGGCGTTGGCGCGCACCTGCTCGGGCTTGGAGGCCCCTGCGATCACCGATCCCACGGTGGGCTGGGCGGCCAGCCAGCCGATCGCGACCTGCGCCATGGTCACCCCCCGGTCGTCGGCGAAGGCTTGCAGGGCCTCGATGGTGTCGAAGTCGGCACGTGCCAACCGTTCCGGCCGGCGGCGCAGGCGCGTGCCCTCGGGGGCGTCCTCACCGCGGCGGTACTTACCGGTGAGTAACCCCGAGGCGAGCGGAAAGTACGGGAGCAGTCCGCCGCCGATGTGCTCCAGGGCGGGGATCACCTCCCGTTCCAGGTCCCGGTTGAGCAAGTTGTACTCGTCCTGCGTGCAGATGAACGCGGCGTGACCGGCGCTGTGCGCGGTCCAGTCGGCATCGATGATCTGCCAACCGGAGAACGCCGAACAGCCCACGTAGCGCACCTTGCCCTCGGTGATGAGGTCGTCCAACGCCGACAGCGTCTCGCCGATGGGCGTGCGGGGGTCGGGCCGGTGCATCTGGTACAGGTCGATGTGGTCGGTGCCCAGCCGCCGCAGGGAGCCTTCGACGGCCTTGCGGATGTACCG
>CALKWS010000078.1 GCA_938004115.1 uncultured Ruaniaceae bacterium | reverse complement strand
CGGAAAGCGGCCCGGTCGGCGGGGACGCTGGCGTGGTGCGGCGGGCCGTTCGGGCAGCGGCTCAGGCCTCGGAGGTGAGCAGCCGGCGGACCGCGTTGACGATGGGCAGGTCCGGTTCCAGCCAGGGCACGGCGTGCAGATCGGGCAGGTGCAGCCACCGCAGGTCGTCGTGGTCCGCCAGGGGCCGCGGGGTTCCGGTCCGGATCTGCGCCAGCCACACCCGCATCCGGTGACCGTGCAGGATCGGCCAGTCCTCGCCGTCGGGCCCGTGCACCCGCTCCCCCAGGTGGACGGCCACGCCCAGTTCCTCGCGGATCTCCCGGTGCAGCGCCGCTTCGTCGCTCTCCCCGTCCTCCACCTTCCCGCCGGGGAACTCCCACCGGCCGGCCAGGGACTTGGGCGCGCTGCGGCGAGCGGCCAGCAGCGCCCGGGGCTGCTGCAGGTCGTCCACGATGGCGGCGGCGGCGACGAGGGCGGATGTGACAGTCATCAGGGCGATGATAAAACAGTATCCACAGGCGTTATCCCCAGATGTGGGTCGAGGTTGTGCACAACGCCGGTAGCGCTGTGGACGGGCCGGGCAGCGCCCGGCACCAGGCAGACTGGGCTCATGAGCGACGGTGACCAGGTGACTGTGACCACTCCGGACGGGCCGATGCCGGCGTATCGCTGGCTGCCCGCCGAGCGCCGCGGGCCGGGTGTGGTGCTGGTCCAGGAGATCTTCGGCGTGAGCCGCTACATCCGCCAGCGCGCCCGGGACCTGGCCGATGCCGGGTTCGTGGTGCTGGCCCCGGACCTGTACTGGCGCCTCCCGGGGGAGAATCTGGACGAGGCGGACCCGGACGTGCTGCAGCAGGCGATGCGGATGTCCGCCCGGTTGGAGTGGCCGCTCACCGCGGCCGACGTCGAGGCAGCCCTGGCCGCGGTGCGCGCCGATGAGTACGTGGACGGCGGGGCGGGACTGCTCGGGTTCTGCTTCGGCGGCGGCGTCGCCTTCCAGGTCGCGGCCGACGCCGACCCGGACGTGCTGGTGAGCTACTACGGGTCCGCCCTGCCGGGGCTACTGGACCACGCCGAGGCGGTGCGCTGCCCCAGCCTGCACCACTTCGGCACCGCCGATACCTACATCCCGATGGATCAGGTGGAGGTGATCCGCCAGGCGGTGACGGGCACGCACCCGCCCGCGGAGTTCCACCTCTACCAGGGAGCCGGGCACGCGTTCGACAATCCCGCCCCGGCGTTCCACCATCCCGAGGCGTCCGCGCAGGCCTGGCCGCGTACGGTGGAGTTCCTCACCGCGCACCTGCACCCCACCGGGCGGGCGAACTGAACACGCCGCGCGACCCGGCGCCGCCCGGGCGACGCACCGCCGGCGGCCGGCCCAGATGAGCACGGGATCGGCCCGGGCGCGCCGGGGCAGGAGTGTGGTGGCCCTGCTGGTGGCACTCGCCCTCGTGCTGGCGGCGCTGATGGTCGCGGACCGGTTCCTGCGCGGGCAGGCGGAGAGCCGGGTGGAGGCCGACTTGCGGGAATCGTTCGCCGCCGACGGGCCCGAGGTGGACATCGGCGGGGCGGTGTTCCTGCCGCACGTGCTCAGTGGGCGGGTGCCCACCGCGCAGGTCCGGGCGACCTCGGCGCAGATCGATGCCTTCGAGGCCCGGGAGGTGAGCGCGCAACTCACCGGCGTGCACGTCCGCGAGCCCTACCGCGTAGAACACCTGCGGTTGACCGCCGTGGCCCCGGTGGACACGTTGCAGGGGCTCCTCGCCCGCGCCGGGGTGCCGCCCGAGGTGCAGGTCGAGGTGACCGGGGACGGGCTCGTCGCCGAGGGCAGTCTGCTCGGGGTGCCGCTGCAGGTGGGCCTGACCCCCGAGGCCCGCGGACGGACCATCGGGGTGGGGTTGGATACGGTGCGTCTGGGCGGGACGAGTATCGACGTGACCGAGTTGCCGCCCGCGCTGACCGAGGGTCTGACCGAGTTGGAAGTGACGATGGACGATCTGCCCCCGGGGTTGCTGCTGGAGGACATCCAGGTGCATCCCGACGGTCTGCGGTTACGCATCGAGGGTCACGACGTGGTGCTGGAGGATTGGTGAACACGGGCACGAGAGCGCAGGAACCGGACTTCGTGGCCTGGTTCGGCCAGGACGCGTTCGACGCCAGCTACGGCTATGACCTGGCGGGCCTACGCGCGATCGACCCGCCCGAACCGGTGCCGGGGTTCGCCGAGCACTGGCGCGGGCGGTACACCGCGGCCCTTCGGGTACGCCCCGGGTTGCGACGGCAGGCGGCCGGAACGGTGGGGGATCACGACCTGTACACCGTGCGGTTCACCACCACCGGCGGGCGTGTGCTGGGCGGGTGGCTGGCGATCCCCCGCAGCGGGCCGGTGCGCCGCGGGGTGATCCACTCCCACGGCTACGGCGGGCGCACGGCGATCGACCCGTTGCCCCTGGCCCCCGACACCGCCGTGCTGTGGCCGGTGGCCCGCGGGTTGCCGAGCGCGAGCACCGCCCCGGACCTGCCGTCGGTGGGCGCCGAGCACGTCCTGGTGGGTATCGATTCCGCGGACACCTACATCCTGGGCGGGTGCGCCGAGGACGTATGGTGCGCGGCGACCGCGCTGCACGAGCAGGTGGGCCCGGTGCCGCTGGACTACGTCGGCACCAGTTTCGGCGGCGGTGTGGGCGCCCTGGCGCTGCCCTGGGACGACCGGTTCCACTCCGGGACGCTGCAGGTACCCAGTTTCGGTCACTACGACCTGCGGTTGCAGATGCCCTGTACCGGCAGCGGGGAATCGGTGCGCCGGCACGTCGAGGCTCATCCGCAGGCCCGGGCGGTGCTGGACTTCTTCGACGCCGCGGTGGCCGCCCGGTACCTGGACGTCCCGATGCTGATCGGCTGTGCGTTATGGGACCCGGCGGTGCCCCCGCCGGGACAGTTCGCGGTGCTGAACGCGGTGGCCCACGCCGAGCCGTTCGTGCTCAGCGCCGGCCACACCGACTACCCCGGCGCGGAGCAGGAGGACGCGGCGTGGCGGGAGCGGGTGCGCACCTTCCTGGCGGCCCGCTCAACCACGTGAGGCGCGGCGGTCCATCCGCTCCAGCATCCGCTCGTATGCGCGCAGTTCGGCCTCCATCCCGTCGTCGTCCGCCTGCGGGCGGCGCGAGGACGCACCCGGGCCCGCCTCGCCGTCGGGCGTTCCCCGCAGCGCACCGGCCGCGGTGAGCGCCACGGCGAACAACCCGCCGCCGCACCACGCCACCCAGGCACCCGCCCGCTGGTCGGCCAGCGCGTCCACCCCCCAGGGCAGGCCGAGGGCGCCGAAGTAGTCGGCGGCCAGCAGCGCGGTCCGCAGGCGCAGCGCGGTGCCCAGCAGTGCCACGGCGAGCACCGTCACCAGCCCGGCGGCCAGCCGCTCGCGGCGGGGGTACCGGGTGCGGGCGGTCACCGCGCGGGTGAGCAGCATGCCGAGCGTGACCAGGTAGACCACCATCAGGCCCCGGCCCACCTGAGTGGTGAGCGCCAACTCGAACAGTCCGCTGCCGTGGAGCACCACCAGCCCCACGGCCAGGTGCACCGCAGCCGGGACCGGGCGGGACAGGTATCGCACCGGCGCGGCGCCGGCCAGCACCTGCAGCCACTCCCGGGGGCCGCGGGAGTCATCGGGGCGCGCGGACAGTACCGCGGTGGCCAGGGTGCGGGGCGCGCCGGCCACGATCCCGGGGGCCACCACCCCGATCAGCAGGACCACCGCCACGGCGTGGGCGGAGAACATCAACGTCCCGTACACCGCCGGGCCGCCGAGCACGGTCCACCCGAGCACGGCGACGGCCCCCAGGAACGCGGCGGTGCGCCACCACGGCCAGGACCGGCCGGCGCGGTGCTGCCGGCGGACCCCGGCCAGGTACAGCACGGCGGCAGCGGCGACGACGACGGCGAACACCACATCGGGGTTGACGTACTGCAGCCAGGTGCTCACCTGGGGCGGCGGGGGCAGGGGGCGGCCGGACAGTTCCTCGGCGGGGGCGGGCAGATAGGCCTCGGGCACCGGGGTCTGGGTCACCGCCAGCGCGGCGGCCACTCCGGTGGTCGCGGCCATCACCAGCACCTCACCGCCGGCCAATCGCCAGAACGCCGCCGGGCGGGCGCCCGGCCCCTGCAGCGCGCCCACCGTGCGGCGCCGGTGCCACCACCCCACGATGCCCAGTGCGGTGAACAGGACGATCTTGGCCAGCACCAGCCGGCCGTAGGGCCCGGTCAGGTCCGCCGGCTGATCCAGGCGGGTAGAACCGTTCACCACCCCGGAGATGCCCACCAGCAGGAAGCATCCCAGCGCGACGGCGGAGTACCGGCGGACGACTGCGGCCAGGTGCTCGCCCAGGGTGGTGGACAGCAGGCAGAGCACCACCAGTCCCCCGACCCATACCGCCACGGCCAGCAGATGCAACCACATCGCCGAGACCGCGACGGTGTGATCGGCGGCCGAGCTGGCGTGCCCGCGCACCGACCAGGGCAGCAGTACCGCGAACGCCGGGACCGCGGTGAGCGCCGCGGACCGGTAGGAGGTGATCCCCACCGCCCCGACCGCGGCCAGGGCGATGAGGACGGTGGCCACCAGCGAGGCCCGGCCGGGGGAGATCTCGGTGAGGAAGTAGGCCAGTTCCTCCTCGAAACCCGGGCCCCCCAGCGGCCGGCCGGCGGCCCGGGCGTAGCGCACCAGCACGTCGGCCACGTTCAGCAGGGCCCAGGCCGGAGCGACCCACAGCAGCACCTTGGCCGCGCGCTGCCAGGACGGTGCCCGCCCCTTCGCGTAGGGCAGCACCACCAGCATCAGCACCA
>CALKWS010000077.1 GCA_938004115.1 uncultured Ruaniaceae bacterium | reverse complement strand
ACAGTTGCTCGGTGGCGGTCTGGCCGGCCACGGCGGTGACCGGGGGCGTGGCGGCCCCGACCTGCTCCCCGACGCCCGCCACTTGCTCGGGCGCCAGACCGGCCTGCGCCCCGGCGGTGGCGGTGACGGTGGCGGCAGTCAGCTGCGCGGTGACCCCGTCGATGACGGAGATGAGGATGTCGGTCTCCAGCCCGGACCCCTCGCCCTCGATGAGGTCGATGTGCCCGCCCTCGCCCGCGATGAGCGCGTCGTCGAAGCCCTCGGGGATGATCACGCCCAACTCCGCCTGCCCGGCCGCGGTGAGTTCGCGGACCTGGTCCGGGCTGACCTCCTCGAGGGTCACGTCGACGCCCTCGACCTGGGTCAAGGTGCCGGTCACCACCTGGCCGAGCTCGTCGTCGTCGGCCACTGCGGCGGCCACCGTGACCGGCTGCAGTTCGATCTCCTCGGTACTGAACACCAGGTTCATCACGCTCATCAGCGCGATGGGTACCACCAGCCCGAAGATCAGCACCGACCGGTCGCGCACGCGTTGGCGCAGGTCCCCGGCGATCAGGGTGGGTAATGGGCCCATGGTCAGTCCCGCAGGCCGCGGCCGGTCAGGTGCAGGAACACCGATTCCAGGTTGGGGCGGGTGATCTCCACGTCCGTCAGGTCCATCCCGGCCGCACCCGCGGCGGTCACCACCCCGGCCACCGCGGTGGGGGCCTCGTGCACGTGCAGGATCAGGCCGTGCCCGTCACCGGCCACGCGCGCTACCGGGGGCAGGGTGCGCAACCGGGCGGCTGCGGCGTCCAGGTCGCCGATGCCGGTGAGGCGGATCTCGTCCAGTTCGCCCACGATCCGGATCAGTTCCCCGCGGGTGCCCTCGGCCTGGATGCGGCCGGCGTCGATGATCCCGATGCGGTCGCAGAGCCGCTCGGCCTCTTCCATGTAGTGGGTGGTGTACAGCACCGCCATGCCCTCGGTGGACAGCGCCTCGACCGATTCCAGGATCGCGTTGCGCGACTGCGGGTCCACCCCCACGGTGGGTTCGTCCAGGATGAGCAGGTCGGGTTGGTGCAGCAGCCCGATGCCGATGTTCAGGCGGCGTTTCATCCCGCCGGAGAACTTCTTGCTCTGTTCCTTGGCGCGGTCAGCCAGGCCGATGAGGTCGAGGACCTCCTGCGTGCGCCGGCGTAGTTCGCCGCCGTGCAGGCCGTTCAGCCGCCCGAAGAACATCAGGTTCTCCCGGGCGGACAACTCCGGATAGATCGCCAGGTCCTGGGGCACCAGGCCCAGGTGCTTCTTGGGTGCCACGCGGGTGGGACCCATCTGCTGCCCGCGCACGTGCACCGTGCCCGCATCGGCGGCCAGCAGGCCGGCGACCATGGAGATGGTGGTGGTCTTACCGGCACCGTTGGGTCCGAGCAGCCCGTAGGTCTCCCCCGGTGCGATCTGGAAGGACACCCCGTCGACGGCGGTGAGGTCACCGAAGCGTCGCACGAGCCCGGAGGCCTCGAGCACCGCTGTTGCCGTGGTGGTCCGGCGTACCGCAGTCGTCATGGCAGCCCTTCGAGTCACGGGAGAAAAGTGTGGCACAGCGCCGCGCGCACGCGGTAGGAGTTTTCCGG
>CALKWS010000076.1 GCA_938004115.1 uncultured Ruaniaceae bacterium | reverse complement strand
CCCTCGGCGACCTGCTCGGCCACCAGCCGCTCGGCCCGGGTCAGCACCGCCAGCCGGTCGCCGTCGTCCTCCGCCGTCGCCGCAGCCGCAGGCGGGCGCAGCGCGACCCGGGCAACGCGCGGGTCGATGACCATCCCACCCGCAGCCACCGACCGGATCGCCCCGGCGAGCGCATCGGTGGAGGTGTCCTTGAGCAGGAACCCGGCGGCGCCCGCGGCCAGGGAGCCGTGCACCACGGGCTCATCGTCGAAGGTGGTGAGCAACAGTACGGGCAGGCCTGGATGGTCGATACGGCAGCGGGCCACCAGTTCGATGCCGTCCATTCCGGGCATCCGGACATCGGCCAGGACCACGTCGGGCCCACGCCGGGCGATCACCGCCAGCGCCTCGCGGCCGTCCGCGGCCTCACCGACGATGTCCAGACCGTCGACGGTGGACAGCAGCATCGTGAGCCCGCGGCGTAGCAGCTGCTGGTCGTCCACCAGCACGATCCGTAGCGCCCGCGCCGCAGCAGGACCGGGTTCGTTCATGCCGGCGTCCCTGCGGGCAGTTCGGCGGGGTCCACGGCCCGTGCCCGGTCCAGCCGCACCGTCAGTTCGACGTGTCCGTCCCGGTGCTCGGCTCGCGCGCTCCCGCCGACGGCGGCGGCCCGGTCGGCGATGCCGCGCAGGCCGAAGCCCGGGGTGATCTCACCGGGCGGCAGTTTTGCGCGTGCCTGCTCATCGAGGTCGTTGACGATCCGGAGCACGATGTCTTCGCTGCCGCTGCCGGTGGTGAGAGTGATCCGCACGCGCTGGGCACGCCCGTGGCGCAGGGCGTTGGTCAGCCCTTCCTGCACGGTGCGGTACAGCAGGAGCGCGGCCTCCTGGGTGAACGGGAGGTCCTCGCCGTCGGTGTCCACGGTGACCTCCAGGCCGCTGCCGCGGAAGGACTCGGCGATCGCCTCGAAGGCGGCCACGCCGGTGGCGTCGGCGTCACGGACCGGGCTGAGCGCGCGCACCCACGTGCGCATCTCGGTGAGTGCCTCCCGGGCGGTGGCATCGGCGGTGGCGACCTCGTTCCAGGCGGCCTCCGGGTCGGTGTGCCGGGCGCGGGAGGCGAACTCCAGCCCCATCGAGATCAGCGTGAGCCGGTGCCCCAGGCCGTCGTGCAGGTCACGGGCCGAGCGGGCACGTTCGTCGGCCAGCAGCAGTTCCTTCTCGATCTCCGCCGTGTGCCGCACCTGCGTGATCGCCTCCTGTAGTTGCGCCAGGGCCCGGTCACGTTCGGCGATCGTCTGCTGGTCACGAGCGTGGGCCTGTTGGTAGGCCCGCAGGGCCGCGCCCAGAACGATCCCGAAGCCCAGCAGCACCACCACCGGCAGGGCATTGGCCAGCCCGATCACGAGCCCGTTGCCGCCGTTCAGGTGCAGCAACGTACCGAGAACGACGACGATGCCGGCAGCGACGTACCCGGCCCGCTTGCCGGCGTCCATCACCACCAGCGCCACGGCGAGCAGCAGCACCGGGATGGTGAACCCGACCGACCCCATGAGCACCACCGGGAGCAGTACGGTTCCTGCCGCGATGGACAGCCACGTACGGCCCCGCTCCGAGCGCCGCCTCGCCCGCGCGAACCACAGCACCGACACGAGCGGGATCGCCGCCAGGTACACCACCGCGACCATGCCCGCGCCGTTGGACCAGGTGCCGCCGTCGGCCATCACGGCGATCGCGGCGAACAGTAGGCAGCACAGGGAGAGGACCTGCAGGACAGGAAGCCACGTTCCGAGCAACGGCGCCTCGCGTTGGGTATCCATGCTCCCACCGTAAGTGGCTGCCTCATGCGCCTGGCCATGACCACGGTCACGATCGCCGTGCCGATCGTCATCGTCGCCACATCCCATTCCGTGACTGGCGTCCGATGCGGCGTCCCCGCGCGGGTCCATAGCGTCAGGACCATGAGATCCCACGCTTCACCTACCCAGGACCCGGCCCCCGCCGGGACCCACCCGGCCACCCCGACCGAACCTGCCGTGCCCGAGCCCCGGCTACCGGTGTGGGCGCGGGTGCTGCTGCCCACGGTGCTCTTCCTGCCGCTGGCGATGGCCGGCGCCGTCCTGCTGGTGATCCCCGGGTTCGCCGACCTGCTCAACCGTCCCGACACGGCGGCGGTGTGGGCCTACGTGCCCGTTGCGACGACAGTGCTGGCCGCCTACCTGGCGGCATCGTGGGCGCTGGTGCGGTGGGTGGACCGCCGCCCCATCAGTGCCCTCGGCCTGCGGTTCGGCAAGCATGCTCTCCTCGCGCTGCTCTCCGGTTACGCGATCGCGCAGATCATCGCCCTGGTCGCCGGGTGGGCTACCCAGACCCTGGGGTTCGCTCGGACGCCGGACCTGTCCGCAGCGGCGGAACCGGAGACGGTGCCGGTGGCCGCGATGCTGCTGCTGGTGTTCCTGCGGGCGTTCGTGCTGCAGGGCATCGGCGAGGAAGTGCTGTTCCGGGGGTACCTGTTGCAGTCGCTGCGCCGCCGGCCGATCCAGGGCGTGGTGATCGCCGCCGCAGCGTTCACCCTGCCGCATCTGGCCTCCAGCGGCGGGCAGCAGAGCCTGATCGAGCATCTGCTCTACCTCGTCCTGCCCTTCGGCTTTGCGATCAGCGCCGGTTTCCTGGCGATCGCCACGCGGTCGGTATGGGCAGCGGTAGGTATCCACGGCGGGTTCCACCTGGCATTGTTCGTGGCCACGGCCGTGGGTGTCACTGCCCAGGGCCCCGCGGTGTGGCTCGCCACCGGGCTGCTGCACCTGCTCGCGGGAGTGGTGATCGCGGCACTGATCCCGCGCGAACGGTGGGCCGAGGTCCGCGACGTGGGCCCCTACGGTCAACGCCCCGCCTGAGGCAGGCGCGGGCGCGGCGACCGGCGGGCCGTACCATCGGACCATGCCTGGTGCGCACGGCGAGCAGGGCCCGTTGATCGCGGACCCGGTGGTCATCGACACCGACCACGGGCCCGCGCGGGCACATTTGCGCCGGGCGCCCGGCACCGGCCGCGGTCTGCTCGTGCTGGGTCACGGGGCCGGCGGGGGCGTGGATGCCCCGGACCTGCGCAGCGCCACCGCCGCGGCCCACGGCGCCGGCTGGCACGTCGTACTCGTCGAGCAGCCGTACCGGGTCGCCGGCCGCAGGGCGCCGGCGCCGGCGCGCCACCTCGATGCGTCCTGGACACAGGTGACGAACTATCTCACCACCGACGGACCCGGTTGGGCCGGATTCGCGGGCCTGCCCCTCGTCGTCGGCGGCCGTTCCTCCGGTGCCCGGGTGGCCTGCCGGACGGCCACCACCCTGGGCGCCATCGGTGTGCTGTGCCTGGCCTTCCCGCTGCAGCCACCCAGGGACAGGCCCTCCCGGCTGCCGGAGTTGGACGGCGCCGGCGTGCCGGTGCTGGTGGTGCAGGGCGAGCGGGACCGGTTCGGGATGCCGCCGGCGGCGCCCGGGCGCACCATCGCCGTCGTCCCCGGTGACCACGGCCTGAAGAAGGACCCGGGCGGGATCGAGGCGGCGGTGCGGCAGTGGCTCACCTCGCTGCTCCCGGCACCGCCGCAGCATCGCTGACCCGAGCCCGCTCACGCCGGCCCGGCCACGCTGCGGATGCCCCGCGCCCGCCCCCGGGGCAGACTCGGTCCGAGTACCGAGGGGAGGAGCAGCCATGACGATCGACGTCACGCCCGGGACGGTGGTGCTCTACACCGACATCGCCTGCGGATGGGCCACCCTGCAACTGCACCGCTTCTACGCCGCCCGAGCCGAGGCCGGCCTGCAGGAGCAGGTCCGCGTGGACCACCGTCTGTTCCTGCTCGAGGACGTCAACGCCATGGCGCTACCGAAGAGCCTGGTCGACGCCGAGATCCCCACCTTCGCCGACCTCGCCCCCGACTTCGGCTTCCGCGCGTGGCGGCGCGACCCGTCCACCTGGCCGATCACCACACTGCTGGCCAACGAGGCGGTACACGCGGTCAAGCCCCAGGGCCTGGCCGCCGCCGAGCAGCTGGACATGGAACTGCGCAAGGCGTTGTTCTCCCGCAGCCGGGTGGTGAGCATGCAGCACGAGATCCTCGCCGTGGCCGAGCGGTGCGACCTGGTCGATACCCAGGCGCTCGCGGAAGCGCTCGACGACGGCCGCGCCCGCGGGCAGATGATGCACGGCTACCGCAGGCGCAGCGAGGCGGTGAAGGGCAGCCCGCACTTCTTCCTCGCCGA
>CALKWS010000075.1 GCA_938004115.1 uncultured Ruaniaceae bacterium | reverse complement strand
CACATCGAGGAGTGCGTGGCCGCGTTCGTGGCCTCCCGGGAGGCGGCCACTGCGTCCTGAGGCGGCGGGTGCATGTAGAGGCGGTGGGCGGCATTCGCCCGTGGATCGCAGTCACGTGCTGACTGGGATCTTCGGGTAAACGGCAAAAGGCGCGCGCGAGTGAAGCACGAGGGGCGCTCGAGTGAACGATAAGGCGCGCGCTGGGAGGAGGATCCGGTGCTGTTCGTGCTGGTGATCCTCGCGGTGTTCGCCGGGGCACTGGCCCAGCGGGCCACCGGGCTGGGGTTCGCGATGATCTCCGCGCCGGTGCTGGTGCTGCTGCTCGGCGCGTTCGAGGGTGTGCTGCTGGTCAACCTGGGCGGGGCGGTGGCCGCGCTGCTCATCATCACCCGGGTGTGGCACCTGATCGACTGGCGCCAGTTCTGGTTGCTGACGATCCCGGGCCTGCTCGCCGTCATTCCCGGCGCACTGGTCTCGGTGCTGTTCACCGGTCCGGGCCTGCAGATCATCGTGGGAGCCATCCTCATCGTGGCGCTCACAGCGTCTCTGATCGTGCGGCACAGTTTCCGGCCGGTGGCCACCACCCCGAGCGCACTGATCGGCGGGGCGGTGTCCGGGTTCACGAACACCACCGCCGGGGTGGGCGGGCCGGCGCTGAGCGTGCACGCGGTGCTGACCCGCTGGGACCAGCGGGTGTTCGCCGCCACGATCCAGCCGTACTTCGTGGTCAGCGGGATGATCGCGTTCGGGGCCAAGGTCGCCACCGCCCCGGAGGGGTTCCCCGACTATGCCTGGTGGCTGTGGGCGGCGATCGTGGTGACGATCCTGGCGGGCCTGGCCGCCGGGGAGTGGGTAAGCACCCGGATCAGCCAGCGGGCCGCACGGATCGCCGTCATCCTGCTCGCTTACGCCGGCGGGGCGGTGGCCGTCATCGACGGCGCTCTTGCTTTCTGACGGGCCTCTTGCACCCACCGGCCCATAAGTAGCCACTCACGCATCGCAGCCCTGCATTCCTCGTGCGTCGTCGCGTCGCCCGCAAGCCCCTCCGGGCGTACCGGTCACCACCGGTGGGTAGGCTGCCGGAGGCTCCCGAACCACCTGCGGAAGGATCACCGTGACCGACACCGACCCGCGCATCTGGCTGGAAGACGTCGAGGGCGCCCAGGCCCTGGAATGGGTCAAGGCCCGCAACGCGGAGAATGCCGCGGACCTGGCGGCCAACCCGGAGTTCACCGGGATCAGGGACCGCATCCTGCAGATCCTGGACTCCGAGGACAAGCTCCCCGAGGTGACCAAGGTGGGGCCGTACTTCTACAACTTCTGGCGCGACGCCAGCCACGAACGCGGCATCTGGCGACGCACCACCCTGGAGTCCTACCGCACCGCCACCCCGCAGTGGGAGACCGTGCTGGACATCGACGCCCTGAACGCCGCCGAGGGAGAGAACTGGGTCTGGCACGGCGCCAGCGTGCTCCCCGGCGCGGATGAGGAGTACCGGCTGGCGATGGTGCACCTGTCCCGCGGCGGGGCCGATGCGGACGTGTCCCGGGAGTTCGACCTGCACACCAAGGAGTTCGTCGACGGCGGGTTCTACCGTCCGGAGGCCAAGGGCGGCACCTCCTGGATCGACGCGGACACGATGTTCGTCTACACCGACACCGGCGCTGGGTCGATGACCACCTCGGGGTACCCGCGAATCGCCCGCCGCTGGCGCCGCGGCACCCCGCTGGAGCAGGCCGAGGTGGTATTCGAGGGTGGACCGGAGGACATGTCCATCGGCGCCATGTACGACTCCACGCCCGGGTACGAACGTGCGCTGGCCGTGCGCGCCCGCGCGTTCTACGACATGGAGGTCTACCTGCTGGGCGAGGACGGCCCGCAGCGCATCGAGGTGCCCAACTCCGCCCAGGTGATGGTGCACCGGCAGTGGCTGGCGGTGGAATTGCGCCAGGACTGGACCCCGCAGGAGACCACCTACCCCGGCGGGGGCCTGCTGGTGATCGACTTCGAGGAGTTCATGGCCGGCTCCCGCGACTTCCAGGTGCTGTTCCGCCCCACCGGCTCCACCTCCCTGGTCGGGGCCACCTGGACCCGCCACCACCTGGTGCTCAACATCCTGGACGACGTCAAGCACCGCCTCGAGGTGCACACCCCCGGCCCGGACGGCGCGTTCGCCTCGGCCCCCTTCCCGGTCCCCGGGGACGACGGCGAGGCGGGCGGCGCGCAGGACGGCACCATCGGCACGGTGCGGGTGGGTGCGGTCGATGACCGGCACAGCGATGACCTGTGGCTGGTGACCACCAGTTTCCTCACTCCCACCACGTTGTGGCTCACCGACGTGCAGGGCCGGGCGGAGCCGCTGAAGCACATGCCGGAGTTCTTCGACGCCTCCGGGCTGGTGGCCGAGCAGTACTTCGCCACGTCCGACGACGGTACTCAGGTGCCGTACTTCCTGGTGCGCCGGGAGGATCTCACCTTCGACGGCACCACGCCCACGTTGCTGTACGGCTACGGCGGGTTCGAGGTGCCGCTGCTGCCCAACTACGCCGCCGCAGCCGGCTCGGCGTGGCTGGAACGCGGCGGGGTGTACGTGCTGGCGAACATCCGCGGCGGCGGGGAGTACGGACCCACGTGGCACCAGGCGGCGCTGCGGGAGAACAGGCACCGGGCCTATCAGGATTTCGCCGCCGTGGCCCGGGACCTGACCGACCGGGGCATCACCTCGGCGCAGCACCTGGGTGTGCAGGGCGGATCCAACGGGGGGCTGCTCACGGGCAACATGCTGACCCAGTACCCGCACCTGTTCGGGGCGGTGGTGATCCAGGTGCCGCTACTGGATATGAAGCGGTACAACCAGTTGCTCGCGGGGGCCTCCTGGATGGCCGAGTACGGCGACCCGGACAAACCGGAGGAGTGGGAGTTCATCCGCACCTTCTCCCCGTACCACCTGTTCGACCCGGAGCGGGACTACCCGCCGGTGCTGCTGACCACCTCCACGCGGGATGACCGGGTGCACCCGGGACACGCCCGGAAGATGGCGCACCGGATGCTCGAGGCGGGGAAGGACGTGACCTACTACGAGAACATCGAGGGCGGGCACGGCGGTGCGGCGACGAACGCCCAGGCCGCGCACATGCAGGCGCTGGTGTATCGGTTCCTGGCCGAGCGCCTGGGCCTGGACTGACACCCGGGCCCATAAAGCCGACGAGGGGGACATCACCAGGCGTTCTACGACGAGAAGCCGGATGATGTCCCCCTCGGGGGTTCGAGTTCGATCAGGCGCGCTGCGCCAGGACGGTGGTGTTCTCCGCGGTGCGGATCTGGGCCACGAGGAACTCCAGCATCAGGCGGATCGCGATGATGTACAGCAAGGCGATCGGGATGCCGATGATCAGCACCAGGAGTCCGAATCCGGCGCTCTGGGTGAACGAGGCGATCACCCAGAAGAGGTACGCCAGCACGCTCACCACGATGTACAGGATGAAGATGAACTTCGCGAAGTGCAGGGTGATGAACCGGCTGAAGGAGAAGTCGAACAGGGCGGAGAAGAAGCCGTTCGCCGACTGGTCCCCGGTGCCGCCACCCCAGTTACCGCCACCAGGAACCCCGGCACCACCGGCCCCGTAACCGCCGGCCGGCGGCTGGTACCCGCCGGGCTGCTGGCCATAGCCAGGCTGCTGTCCGTAGCCGGGCTGCTGCGGGTAGCCGCCCTGACCGCCTGGCTGTCCGGGCGGCGGGGGCGGCACGTTCGGGTTCTGCGGTTGGCTGGCGTTGCCGTAATTGTCAGTCACAAAAGTCTCCTCATTCTTCGGGCACGACGCGGCCCACCTGAGTTCCCCTCCGGGCCGCGGGATCGCTTCGTACCTTAGTGGAGACCATCCGCGGCCGGTTCACGTGCCGATGGGCACAACTGCCCCGCGGATAGGTAGAACTACCCACAAGGTGCGCGCGGCAGCCCGGTGGACGCGATTCGTTCAGCGCAGCGGCCGCCAGACCACCAGCGCCCGGCGGGTGTCCTCCTCCGCCACCTGCCGGGCACGCTGTCCCAGGGGCAGTTCGACAACATCGCCCGACGCGCTGGCGGTGAACACCCGCCGATGGGCGGCCGTCAGCCCCAGCAGGCGGTGCACCTCGGCCACGAGCCGCTCGTTGCGCTCGGTGAGTTCCAGGATGCGTTTGATCCCGGCGAGGTTGATCCCCTCCTCCTGGGACAGGCGCTGCACCTCGCGCAACTTGTCGATGTCGCGATCGGAGTAGCGCCGTCCACGGCCCCGGGTGCGGCGCGGGACTACCAGGCCCAGGCGGTCGTACTGGCGTAGCGTCTGGGGGTGCATCCCGGCGCCCTCGGCGGCAACGGAGATCGTGTGCCGGGGGACGTCGTAGAGGTGGCGGGCCATGTCATGACCTCGCCGCTTCCATCAGGCCGGCCCGCGGGTCGGACTCATCGCTGGCGGCACCGAAGTCCGCCAGGGCCTTGCGGGCCTGCTTGGACAACTTCCGCGGAACCGCCACTTGCACGGTGACGATCAGGTCCCCGGTGCCCTTCGCCGTCGCCACGCCCTTGCCCTTGACCCGCAGCCGCGATCCGGACTGGGTGCCGGGCGGGACCTTCACCCGCACGCTCTCCCCGGACAGCGTGGGCACGCTGATCGTGGCGCCCTCCACCGCCTCGAGGAAGGTGATCGGCACGGTGATGGTCAGGTTCTTGCCGTCGATGCCGAACACCGGGTGCGGCTCGACGTTGACGGTGACGACCAGGTCGCCGGGTTCGCCGCCGCCGATGCCGGGCTGGCCCTTGCCCCGGAGGCGGATCTTCTGCCCGTCCCGGACCCCGGGCGGGATGCGCACCGTCATGGTCCGGCCGTTCACGGTCAGGTTCACCGTGGAACCCTCCACCGCAGCGCGGAACGGCAACCGAGCCGCGGTGGTCAGGTCACCGCCCCGTTGGCCGCCGAAGCCGAAGCCCTGCCGTCTGCCGCGCGGCTGGGTGCCGCCCCCGAACAGCCCGCCGAGCAGGTCGTCCAGGTCCGGGCCGTCGCCGGCACCGCTGGTGGAGTAACGCACCCGGCTGCCGCCGGGGCCGCCGAACATCCCGCCGAACAGGTCCTCGAAGCCGCTGGCGCCACCGCCGCCCGGGCCGGAGGCGAACCGCGGCCCGCCTCCGGCCATCGCGCGCAACGCATCGTACTGTTTGCGCTGTTCGGGATCGGAGAGCACCGCGTAGGCCTCGCCGATCTCCTTGAACTTCTGCTCAGCGGACGCGTCCCCAGGGTTCTGGTCCGGGTGCCAGGTGCGGGCCAGTTTGCGGTAGGCCTTCTTGATCTCTGCGTCGTCGGCGTCCTTGGACACCCCGAGGACGCGGTAGAAGTCCTTCTCCAGCCAATCCTGCCCGCTCACTGCCCCTCACCTCCCTGGTTCACGTTCTGCTGGTTCACTGCGGACCGGTCACCGCCACCCGGGCCGGCCGGATCACCTTCTCCCCGGCCCGGTATCCGGGCTGGAGCACGGTGCTGATGGTGTTCGTGGTGGCGTCATCGTCCTGTTCGTGCATGAGTGCCTCGTGCACGAGCGGGTCGAACTCCTCGCCGACGGCGCCGTAGCGTTCCACCTCGTAGTTGCTGGCCAGCGTAGATTCCAGTTTCTCCGCGATCGCGGCGAACGGGCCGGTCAGTTCCTCGTGGTCCCGCGCGGCGGCGATGTCATCCAGCACCGGGATCAGCGCCTCCACCACATCGGTGACGCCCTCCTGCCGGGCGGCGTCGACGTCGGCGCGGGAGCGGCGCACGTAGTTGTTGTAACGCTGCTCCAGGTTGTACAGGTCCGCCCGGGCCCGCTGGAGCTGGTCGAACAGGTCAGCCGCCTCGGCCTTCGCCGCTGCGACCGGGTCCTGTTCCTGCTCCTCGGTGGCGGTGGGCGCTGGGCCCGCCTGGGACGCACCTGCTTCGGCGGCCTCGGCGGCCGGGGAGGCTACGTCGCCGGGCCGCTGCGCCCCGCCGGGGGCACCGGTGGTGGTGCCCCCGACGGTCTCCTGCGGCATTTCCTCGCGGCGCTGGCCGGTCTCGGGGTCGATGCGCCGCTTGTCGCGGATCACCGGCTTACCCTCGAACTCGGATTCGCTCACTTGCTGTCCTCTTCTTCATCGACGATCTCGGCGTCGACGATGTCCTCGTCGTCGCCGCCGGCGCTCTGCTCGCCGCCGGCACCGGGCTCACCCGCACCACCCGCGGGGTTGGCGCCCTGTGCCTGCTCCTGGCTGTACAGGGCCTCGCCGATCTTCTGGCTGGCGGTGGACAACTCGTTCTGCGCGGTCTTGACCGCTTCGATGTCCTCGCCCTCCAGGGCCTTCTTCAGCGCCTCGACCTTCTCCGTGACCTCCTTGGACACGTCCTCGGGGAGTTTCTCCTCGTTGTCCTTCAGCAGGCGCTCGGTGGAGTAGGCCAATTGCTCGGCGCTGTTGCGGGTGTCGGCCTCCTCGCGGCGCTTGGCGTCCTCGGCGGCGTGCGCCTCGGCTTCCTTGACCATCCGGTCGATCTCCTCCTCCGGCAGGGCCGAGCCGCCGGTGATGGTCATCGACTGCTCGGCGCCGGTACCCCGGTCCTTGGCCGAGACGTGCACGATGCCGTTGGCGTCGATGTCGAAGGTGACCTCGATCTGCGGCACGCCCCGGGGAGCCGGTGCGATGCCGGTGAGTTCGAAGGTGCCCAGCGGCTTGTTGTCCGCGGTGAACTCACGCTCACCCTGGAACACCTGGATGGCCACCGAGGGCTGGTTGTCCTCGGCGGTGGAGAACACCTCGCTGCGCTTGGTCGGGATGGCGGTGTTGCGTTCGATGAGCTTGGTCATCACCCCGCCCTTGGTCTCGATGCCCAGGGACAGCGGGG